>NZ_JBSHDN010000123.1:0-19517 GCF_053616335.1 Nocardiopsis sp. NPDC055824 | reverse complement strand
GGGCGGGGGCCGCGCCGTGCCCGGGGGCGGGCGTGGTCGGGCGGGCGCGTGTCAGCCGGAGGCGGGCACGAGCGCGCGCAGACCGTCCATCGCCTGGTCGACGGTGGGCAGAGCCTCCGGGTCCACGACGAACTGGACGACGTAGCCGGCGATGAGGTTGTAGACCAGCGACCCCAGGCCCGCGACGGTGCCGGGGTCGACCTCGTCGGGCTCCACACCCAGGATCATCGCGGCCAGCTCCCGGCGGCCCTCGGCGATGCCCCTGGCGAGGGCCTCGCGGACGCCCTCGTCGAACTCGGCCTGGGTGAAGGCCTGGATGCTGGCCACCAGCAGGTCGCGCTCCTCCGGCAGGGACGCGAAGACGGAGCCCAGCAGGGCGCGCATCCGCTGCTCGGGCTCCTGCGAGCGGGAGGCGTCGACGGCCGCCTGGAAGGAGTCGCCCCACTCGCTGGACGCCTCCAGCACCGCGGCGTTCATGAGGTTGTCCTTGGACCCGAAGTGGTAGCCGATGGACGCCAGGTGCGCCCCGGAAGCGGCGGCGATGTCGCGGGCCGTGGTCTTGCCGTACCCCTTTTCGACCAGGCACTTCCTGGCGCCTGCCAGCAGGTCGTCTCGTTGGCTCATGCGGAGATCCTAGCATTTTTGTACGTACGTACATATTGACGGCTGAATTTGACGTACGTACGATCAAAACCATGCACACCCCACAGAACACGGCGAACCGCCGGGCCGCGCCCCGCACCTGGGCCGGTCTCGTCCTCCTCCTGATCCCGGCACTGCTGGTGTCCATGGACATCTCGGTCCTCTTCGTCGCCGCACCCGCCATCGCCGAGGCGCTCGAACCGGGCGCCACCCAGTGGCTGTGGATGATGGACGTCTACGGCTTCGTCCTCGCCGGACTCCTCGTCACGATGGGCAGCCTCGGGGACCGCCTCGGCCGCCGCAGGCTGCTCCTCACCGGCGCCGTCCTCTTCGGCGCGGCCTCGGCGCTCCTGGCCTTCGCCCCCAGCGCCGAGCTCTTCATCGCGGGCCGGGCCCTCCTCGGCCTCGCCGGGGCGACCCTCGCCCCGTCCACGCTGTCCCTCATCCGCAGCATGTTCACCGACCCCCGGCAGCGCGGGGCGGCCGTCGGCGCCTGGACCATCGCCTTCACCGGCGGCGCCGTCGCCGGGCCGATCCTCGGCGGCCTGCTCCTGGAGTTCTTCTGGTGGGGCTCGGCCTTCCTGGTCAACCTGCCGTTCATGGTCCTGCTGGTCGCCCTCGCGCCGTTCCTCGTCCCGGAGTCGCGCGACCCGGGCGCGGCGGGCTTCGACCTCCCCGGCGCGGGCGCCTCGCTCGTCGCCGTCCTCGGACTGGTCTACGCGGCCAAGCGCTTCGCCGAGCACGGCATCGAGCTCCAGGGCGTCCTCGCCCTGCTCGTCGGCACGGCGTTCCTGGTGCTGTTCGCGGTCCGCCAGCGCCGCACAGAGCACCCGCTCGTCGACATGGCGCTCTTCACCCGCCCCGCCTTCACCGCCGCGGTCGGCAGCAACACCGCCGTCGCGTTCGCCGCCGCGGGGCTCGGACTCCTGGTCTTCACGTTCCTCCAGACCGTGCACGGCCTCAGCCCGCTCCAGTCCGCGCTGTGGTCCCTGCCCGTCTTCGTCGGCACCGTCCTCGGAGCCGTCCTGGCGGGCGCCGCGTCGCCGAGGGTCCGCCCCGGCCCCCTGATGGCCGCGGGCCTGCTGGCGGGCTCCGCCGGGTTCGCCGTGGTGGGGACCGTGGAGACGGACTCCCCGCTGGCCGTCCTCATCGTCGGGTACACGGTGACGACCTTCGGCGTCGGCATCGTCGGCACCCTCGCGAACGGTCTCGTGCTGGCCACGGCGCCGCCCGAGCGGGCCGGAGCCGCAGCCGGGGTCTCCGAGACCAGCACCGAGTTCGGCTCGGCCCTGGGCATCGCGGTCCTCGGCACCGCCGCCACGAGGATCTACAGCACGGCCATGGAGGAGGGCCCGTCCGGTGCGGAGGGGCCCGCCGGCGAGACCGTCGCCGGAGCCGTCGCCGCCGCGCCGCGGTCGGAGGACCCCGGGGCCCTGCTCGACGCGGCCTTCACCGCCTACACCGCCGGGGTCTCCACCGCCGCCCTCACCGGCGCGGCCGTGCTCGCGGTCGCGGCCCTCCTCGTCGCCGCGGCCCTGCGGGGACTGCCCCCGGGAGCCGGAGGGGAACCCGGCGGGGAGGGCGCCGCGGGCCCGGACGCCCCGGCCGTGGGCGCCCGGGCGGCAGCGGACCGGGATCAGGCCCCGAGGGCGTAGCGCCAGGGGGCCGCGCACTCCTCGGCGGGCCTCTGCTCCAGGTAGCCCCACTCCAGGAGGTCGCTCACCGGCACGTACCCGTCGCCCTGCGCCTCGGGGAGCTCCCCGGCCGGTGCGAGGACCTGCTCACCGCCGCCCGGCTGCTCGAAGTGCGGCGCGATCGGGCCCACCAGGGCGGTGAACCCCGTCGCCACCTCGTAGCAGTTGTAGTTGTGCTCGGGCCCGCCGGGCCAGGTGTTGAGGGAGTCCGGCGGCAGTGCCCGGCGCTCGTACGGCGCGCCCGCCGGGGCCAGGAAGGTGCCCCGCGGCGATCCGAACCGGTCCAGCATCCGTCCCTCGCGGAGGCGTCGGAGCCCGTTCACCGGCTCGCCGTCCACCACCACGAACCCCATGTGATCGGGGTAGTCCCAGCCCTGGGGGGTGGCCCACCTGTCCAGGAACTCCGTCGGGGTGAGGTCGCCGAACCTGTCGTAGGAGCGGACGAGCGACCCCACGGGGCCCTCCGAGGGGAGCTCGGCGGGCCCGAGGCGGCGGTCGCCGCACAGGTACGCCGCCAGGTCCTCCTCGGTGGGCGGGGGATCGAGCACCGGACAGTCGGCCTGCGGCGCGGACGGAGCCCCGGGAGGGGACAGCACGTCGGCGTGGGCGGGCGGTGCCACCAGGAGCAGGGCCAGTGCGGCGCCTGCCACCGCGGAGAGCTTCACGAATCGGACTCCGTTCGTTTCCTCGGGCGCCGACCCGGTGCCGGCCGCCCGCGTTCGACCACGGAGTGAAGTGAAGCACGGACGGACGGTCACCGTCCGGGGTTCGCCGGAACTGCCGACCGGAGGAGGGGAGGGATGCCCCGCCCCACGCGGCCGCCAGGGGGCGGCGCCCGCGCCGGGAACGCCGACGGCCGGCCCCCTCGGGGACCGGCCGCCGGAACGGGTCGGGGCCTACTGGCGGCCGAGGGCCCGGTAGGTCCACCCCGAGGCGCGCCAGAACGTGGGGTCGAGGGCGTTGCGCCCGTCCACGATCCTCTTCTGGGCCACCACGGTGGCCAGCTCCTCCGGGTTGGCCTCGCGGAACTCGGTCCACTCGGTGAGCAGGAGCACCACGTCCGCCCCCCGCGCCGCCTCCAGCATGGAGTCGGCGTAGTTCAGCTGCGGGTGCTCCGCGCGGGCGCGCTCCAGCGCCACCGGGTCGTACACCGTCACCTGGGCGCCGAGCGACGCGATGGTCGAGGCGACGTCCAGCGCGGGCGAGTCGCGGATGTCGTCGGAGTTCGGCTTGAACGCCGCTCCCAGGACGGTGACCGTGCGCCCGGCGAAGCTGCCGCCGATCAGCTGGCGGGCGAGGTCGATGGTGCGGGCGCGGCGGCGCTGGTTGATCGCGTCCACCTCGCGCAGGAACGACAGGGCGGGCTCCACGCCCAGCTCGTCGGCGCGCGCCATGAACGCGCGGATGTCCTTGGGCAGGCAGCCGCCGCCGAAGCCCAGGCCGGGGCCCAGGAACTTGCCGCCGATCCGGTCGTCGTACGACAGGGCCTCGGCCAGCTGGATCACGTCGGCGCCCGCGACCTCGGACACCTCCGCCATCGCGTTGATGAAGGAGATCTTCGTGGCCAGGAACGCGTTGGCCGACACCTTGACCAGCTCGGCGGTCTGGAGGTCGGTCACCAGGAAGGGGACGCCCTCGTCGACCTGCCGCTGCCACAGGGCGCGCACGGCCTTCTCGACCCGGGGGGAGTCGGTGCCGATCACGATCCGGTTGGGGCGCAGGGTGTCCTCGACGCCGAAGCCCTCGCGCAGGAACTCGGGGCTCCACCCCAGTTCGGCCTCCCCGCCCACGGGGGCGAGCGCGGCCAGCCGCGCGGCCAGGGTCGCGGCGGTGCCCACCGGGACGGTGGAGCGGCCGACGACCACGGTGGGGCGGTGCAGGTGCGGGGCGAGCTGGTCGACCGCGGCGTTGACGTAGCGCAGGTCGGCCGCGCCGGACTCGTCGCGCTGCGGGGTGCCCACGCAGATCAGGTGCAGGTCCGCGAACTCGGCGACCTCCCTGAAGGAGGTGGTGAAGCCGAGGCGCCCGGACTCCAGGCTCTTGCCGAGCAGCTCGGCGAGGCCCGGCTCGAAGAAGGGCACCCTGCCGGAGCGGAGCATCTCGATCTTGGCCTCGTCGACGTCGAGCCCCAGTACCTCGAACCCCATCTCGGCCAGGCAGGCCGCGGTGGTGGCGCCCAGGTAACCGGTACCGATGACGGAGACGCGCATACGGTCCGCTTCGACCACTGGTTGAGTCCTTCCTCGCTTTCGTCCGTTGCCTGTGCCGGTGGTTGTTCCCGCAGAAGGCGGTCAACACCCCGGTTGAGGGCAGGAAACGGACATGGTTCGGCCGACGGGGGTGCCCCGGGGGCGCGATGCATCACCTTACGCGCCGAGGTGTGGCGCATGACCGAACACCGCGTGAACAGTCAGGCGCTCAGGTTACCGGTGGGTGCGGCCCCCCGGCCACGGGGGCGCGGCTCAGCGGGGACCGCCCCGGAGGGGGCCCGTCCCGCCGCTCTCGTCGTCCAGGGGCGTCCAGGTCGCGCCGGACCCGTTCCGCCGGAAGGGGGTCGTGGTCCGGTCCGGGTCACCGGCGAAGGGATCGTCCGGGTCGAGGACGGGGGGCGGTGCGGGCACGGCGTCCGGAACGGTGTCGCCCACGGGACCGCGGTCGCCCCGGGGACCGCCGTCCGCCCCGCCGGGAACGGCGCCGCGGTGCCGGACCCGGCCGGGACCGCCCTCGATCAGAGGGGCGGGGAGCCCGGCGCCGGCGGCCGTCCGCCAGCGGACCGGCATGGCCGCCGAGACCAGCAGCAGCGTTCCGAGGGGCAGCCCCACCGCGAGGCCCGCGCCGGCCGGGTAGAGGAAGCTCTCGTCGTTCAGCCACGCCAGGGCGGGGCCCATCGACGCGGGATGCACGGCCGGCCACAGGCACAGTGCCGTGAGCAGGGCCCCCGACGCCCCTGCCGTCAGCGGGGACACCCGGGACGCGACCAGGTAGGCGCACACGCCCCCGGTGAGGCACGACACGACCGCCGACAGCACCGTCGCGACGCCCACGTCACCGGCGGCGAGCCGCGGAAGGGCCTCGGCCGACCAGGCGACGGCGACCCACAGCACGGGGGCGAGGGCGATACCGGCGAGCAGGCCGACCAGGTGTCGGAGCACAGGAGTCCTTCCTTCGCGGGGGTCACCCGCAGACGTTGTCCCGGGCGGTCGAGGTGGAGAGGCCCTCGGCGGCGGAGGGCTCCGCCTCCGGCCCGGGGGACTCCGCGCCGTCCGGGGCGTGGAACCCGGTGTAGTCGGATCCGATCACGATCTGGAGCTCGCCGTCCAGGGCGGTGTCCTCGACGGCCTCCGCGCCGGGGATCATCCCGGCCACGTAGGCGGCGTCGGCCCCGTCGCCCGGCCCGTGCCTCACCTCGGTCGTCGGCACGTCGCTGCTGCTCCAGTTCTCGGCGGGCGCGGACAGCGCGAAGCCCGCCCCGGTCAGACCCTCGTCCACCTGCGCGCCGAGGCCGGGGGTCCCGATCCCGTTGAACACCCTCACCCGGATGTCACCGGGGTCCGGGTCGCCGCTCCCCCCGTCACGGGGCTCCTCCCCGGGTTCGGCGACAGGCCGGTCGGCGCGGACCGCGGCGAACAGCTCCCGGGAGGCCGGCTCGTCCCACAGCAGGGCGACGTCGCCGCGCGGCGTCCAGTGGTTCATGTCGGCGATGGGGACCTGGGTGAAGGTGACGGCCCCCATGTCCAGGTCGCGCATCTGGTAGGCGAGCTCGTTGATCGTGCTGGTGTCCAGGCCGGAGTCCACCGTCACCGAGGAGAGGGCGCTGTCCAGGAACGCGGTCAGCTTGGCGGGGTCGGACAGGGTCTCGCTGCTCAGCGCCCGGTCGAGCATCGCGGACAGCACCTGCTGCTGGCGGTCGATCCGGTCCAGGTCGCCGCGCGACGTGGCGCGGGTGCGGGCGAACGCCAGGGCCTCGGTCCCGTCCACCTCGTGCGTGCCCGCGGCCATGTCCAGCTGCGCCTTGGGGTCGTCGAGGGGCTCGGGCAGGCACACCTGGATGCCGCCCAGGGCGTCGACCACGTCGACGAAGCCGTGGAAGTCCACCTCGACGTAGTGGTCGATCCGCACGTCGGTCACCGACTCGACGGTCCGGACGGCCAGCTGCGGCCCGCCGTAGGCGTAGGCGGCGTTGATCTTGTCCTCGCCCTCGCCGGGGATGTCCACCCACAGGTCGCGGGGGATGCCGACGACGGTCACGCGGTCGCGCTCGTGGTTGAGCCGCACCAGCATCATGCTGTCGGAGCGCTGCCCCGGGGTCGAGCCGACGCTCAGGTCGTTCCGGTCCTCCTGGTTGACCTCCTCGCGGCTGTCGGAGCCGATCACCAGGAAGGTCAGGCCGCCGGTCGCCTCCGGGCGGTCGCCGTCGGACAGGCCGGAGAACACGTCGAACCTGTTCAGGGAGCCGGACATCCATCCGGTGAAGGCCCACGAGGTGCCCGAGGCGAGCAGGACCAGGACGGAGAAGGCGCCCATCAGGAGCAGGCCCGTGCGGCGCCGCCGCGCGGCCCTGCTGGGAACGGTCACCCGGCCGGACCTGGGGGACCGGCGGTCCTCCGGCGGCAGCGGCTGGGAACGCTCTCGCCGGAAGCCGTCCCCCGGCCCCTGCGTTCCCGAGCTGTCGTCGCTCATCGGCGTCCCCGTCCCAACCGACCCACGGTGTCCTTATCCCTAGGTTGTCACCCGATCCGCCGAAGAGCGCGGGATGTCAACCCTCGGCGTGTTGTCCTCCGCTTTGGGTAGGACGCCGCCGGAGCCGCCGGGGTTCCGCTGCCACCGGGAGCCGTCCTGAGGCGTATCCGGTACCAGTGTGTGACCGAAATCCATGGCCACGGGCTGACTTACGCGCAAAAATGATCGCTTCCGGTACGCGTACGGCGGCCCCCCGTTCCGGGGAGCGCCGTACGGCCTGCCCGCCGCGGACCGGTCCACACCCCTTTCCCCGCCCCCTCCCGGAGTACAACCATGTACCAGCAGCCCCAGTACGAAGCCGTGTCCCCGAAGAACTGGCTCACCACGCTCCTGCTCAGCCTCTTCCTCGGCGGCCTCGGGGTCCACCGCTTCTACGTCGGCAAGACCGGCACCGGCGTCCTCATGCTGATCACCTGCGGAGGCGCCGGCGTCTGGGCCCTCATCGACCTGGTCATGGTCATCATGGGCAACTTCAAGGACGCCCAGGGCCTGCCCGTCAAGAACCAGGGCTGACCCGTCGGCGGCGCGGCCCGGCGGCGATCCCGCCGGGCGCTCCGGGCCGTACGGGTGCAGTACCGTTGACGCGCGCGAGGGAAGCCCCTCGCGAGTCCCCGACACGTCTTGACCTTGGGAAGTGCCCGTGTCCTGGCCGCCTGTCTCCGTCGTCATGCCCGTACTCAACGAAGAACGCCACCTCGCCTCGGCGGTGGAGCACGTCCTCGCCCAGGAGTACCCGGGCGAACTGGAGGTCGTGCTCGGGGTGGGCCCCTCCTCGGACCGCACCCGCGAGGTCGCCGACGGGCTCGCCGCCGCCGACCCCCGCGTCAAGGTGGTGGACAACCCCACCGGCAGGACCCCGGCCGGCCTCAACGCCGCCATCGGCGCCTCCTCGCACGACATCGTCGCCCGCATCGACGGGCACGCCATGATGCCCTCCGACTACCTCCGTGTGGCCGTGGAGACCCTGCGCGAGACCGGCGCCGACAACGTCGGCGGCATCATGGCCGCCGAGGGCACCACCCCGTGGGAGAAGGCCGTCGCCGCCGCCATGACCTCCAAGGTGGGCGTCGGCAACGCGCGCTTCCACACCGGGGGCGAGGGCGGCCCCGCCGACACCGTCTACCTGGGCGTCTTCCGGCGCTCGGCACTGGAGCGCGTCGGCGGCTACGACGAGGCCTTCCTCCGCGCCCAGGACTGGGAGATGAACCACCGCATCCGCACCACGGGCGGCACCGTGTGGTTCCAGCCGCGGATGACGGTCTCCTACCGGCCGCGTCGCAACGTGCGGCTGCTCGCCAAGCAGTACTTCCACTACGGCCGCTGGCGGAGGGTGGTCGCCCGCCAGCACAAGGGCACCATCAACCTGCGCTACCTGGCGCCCCCCGTCGCCCTGGCCGGGGTGGTCGCGGGCCTGGTCGGCGGGTTCGCGTTCTGGCCCCTGTTCCTGGTCCCCGCCGCCTACCTGGCGCTGGTCACCGCCGCGTCCGTGCCCCTCGGCCGGGGGCTGCCGGCCTCCAGCCTGCCGCTGATCCCGCTGGCCCTGGCCACCATGCACATGTCGTGGGGCGCCGGCTTCATCACCAGCCCCCCCGGGCTCGGCTCGGACTCGCGCACCGCGCAGGGCGCCAGCGCCTGACGCGCCCGCCGCCGCGGGTCCCGGACGTGCGGCCGTATCCGGCCAGGGGCCGCCCTCGCACGGGGGCGGCCCCTCTGCTACCCAGGGAGCAGGACACGGAGAGGAACCCATGGACGAGTTGCGGGGCGACCAGGCCGCGTGGCGGTTCGACGGCGAGTCGATCGCGATCGCGTACGAGACGAAGGGCTGGTTCAAGAGCCCCCTCCTGAAACTCCTCGGCGGCCTGAGCGTGCCGCTCGCGGCGGTGGAGGAGGTGGACTTCCGGCCCGGGGCGGTGCGCAAGGGCGGCTGGGCCATGAACCTGCGGCTGCGGGAGCGGATGGACCCCTACGCCGCGGTCGGGGCGATGCTCGACGACCGGGCCCAGCCCTTCAGGCTGACGGGGCCCGCGTCGACGGAACTGGTCGCCGAGTACCTCGCGGACCAGGTGAGGTTCGCCGCCGGACAGGCCGGAGCGCCCGACGGCGCGACCCCGACGGCTCTCGTGCCGCCGCTGCCGCTGCACGTCAGAACCTCCGAGGGCACCGCCCACCTCGACCGCGGACGCCTGACCCTGGTGTGGGGCGGGGGCCACGCGAGCGGTTTCAAGAAGAAGCAGCAGCGCCGCGAGTTCGACCTGGCCGACATCGCCGCCGTCGAGTGGTCCCCCCTCGACGACTGGGGCTGGGGCTTCGTCCGGGTGATCACCGCCGGCGGGACGGAGCAGACCGCGGCCAAGCCCAGGAACGACCTCAACGTGCTGCGCGCGGGGGAGGAGGGCAACGAGATCCACCAGGTGTTCCTCCTCGCCGCCACCGTCACCGCGCACGTGTGGGCCCGGGGCGCGCGGGCGCGACTCGCGCCCGGCCCGGGCGGCGCACCGGGCGACGGCCGGACCGGACGGGACGACGACGCCTGGTGGAGGGACACCGCCAGGAGCGCGCTGGACGCCGTGCGCCGCTCCGCGCTCGCCCTGAACGGTTCCGGCGACGGGATCGCCACCGCGGAGGGCGGCGGGGCGGGCGCCGCCGGAGGTGCCGCGGCGGGGGAGCGGCGGTCCTCCGGGGACGGTCGCGGAGGGGGCGCCGACACCGCATGGATCTTCGAGCAGATCGAACGCCTCGGGGAACTGCACGCGAAGGGTCTGCTCACCGACGAGGAGTTCTCCGCGAAGAAGGCCGAGCTCCTCGGCCGGATCTGACCCTCCCGGACCCGGCACGCCGGGCCCGGGGCCTCAGCACCCCGCGCGCTCCCCGCCCTCCCGGGCCTTGAGGGCGGAGACCGCCCCGGGCACGTCGTCCACCACGACCGCGTCCATGCCCGCCTCCGCGAAACGGGCCGCGTCGACCGGGTCCGGGCACCAGGAGACCACTTCCAGCCCCGCCCGGTGTGCCAGGTCCACGGTGTACGGCACCGAACGGCGGCCCGGCCGGGGGGCGTCGCCGGTCAGCCCGAACGACCGCGCGTCCACCGCGACGATCGCGCACCCCAGGCCGGCGGCTCCCGCCACGGCCTGGTCCAGCGGGTTGCGCACGAACGGCATCCACGCCGTCGGCACCTCCGGGGCGCCCCCGCGGACGGCCACGAGGACGCCGGGGTCGAACGAGCAGACGAACACCCGGCGACGTTTGGCCTCACGGCGCAGGTACGGGAGGAGAAGGGAGGCCGTCCGCCGTGACGGAGCGTCGACCGCGTCCTCCATGACCGACTTGACGTCCACGTCCAGCCCGACCCCCGCCGGGATCGCCGCGAGCCCCTCGTCCAGTCCGGTCAGCCCCGCCGCGGCGCACTCCCCCGCGGTCAGGTCCACGATCGCCCGGCCGTCGGCCAGGGCGGCGTCGTGGTGGAGCACCAGCGCGTCGTCGGCCGTGCGCCGCACGTCGACCTCCACCCAGTCCGCCCCGGCCGCGGCCGCCGCCGCGTACGACTCCGGCGAGTTCTCGCGGGCGCCGTCCACCACGCCGCGCCCCGCGCCGCGGTGCCCGATGACCTCGGTGGCCGCGAAGACCCGGCTCACGAGTCCGCCTCCGCCAGGACGGCGCGGGCGCGGGCCCGGCGCAGCAGCGTCTCGGCGACCTCCACGTCCCCCGGGTTCGTCACCTTGATGTTGTCCTCCTCACCCGGCACGATCCGCACCTCCTCCCCGGGCAGGTACCGCAGCACCACCCCGCAGTCGTCCGTGGCGACCAGCCCCGGGTCGGCCGTGGCCAGGGCGTAGGCGCGGCGCGCCACGCCCAGCCGGAACCCCTGCGGGGTCTGCATGCGGCGCAGCTCCGAGCGCGGCGGCACCTGGGCGACGGCCTCGCCGCCGGTCCGGCCGGGGGCCACCCTGACGACCGTGTCGGCGCTGGGCACCGCCACCCCGACGGCGCCCGCCTCTCCCAGCGCCGCGACGCACGCGGAGATCGTGGCGGGGCGCACGAGCGGCCGGGCCGCGTCGTGCAGCAGGGCCAGGTCGGTGTCGGCCGCGCCCCCCATCGCGGAGAGGGCGGCGTACGAGGTGTCGGTGCGTGTCCCCCCGCCGGGGAGCACGGCGGTGACCTTGGCGAACCCCGCGGAGGCGACGATGTCCTCCACCCTCCCGACGTACTCCCGCACCATGAGGACCAGGATCTCGTCCACCTCCGGGCACGCCTCGAACGCGGCGACGGAGTGCTCGATGATGGGCCGCCCCTCCAGGGGCAGCAGCTGCTTGGGGGAGGGGGCGCCCATACGGGAGCCGACCCCTCCGGCCAGAACCGCCGCGATCACACGCGGGCGCATGGCCCCACCTCTTCCGTCCACGGCTGGTGTCGCCGTTCCCTTGGCCGCACTCGCCGCGGCGCTCGTCACAGGGCCCGCCCGGGGGCGCGTCCGGGGCCCGGCCGCCGCCGGCGGACCGCGCGGCAGGACGCGTCGGACCCTGCCGGCGTCCGTGTGCGCGGGGCCTTCGGCCTTCGCGGCCCCGGTCGGCCGGGGCGCGTGCCCGGTTGTTCCCCGTAAAGGACATGATCTCCGCCCTCGGGCCGAGGCTAGCGGACCGCCGCGGCGACACGGGGCGTGACCGCGCGCACAGCCCGGAGGGGGAGGGCTGGTTGGCGCGGCCCGTCGTCCGCAGCGGTAACCTATGGACGCCTGTATGGCGTGCCCGGTCCAGACCTCCTCCGATGCGGTGGGAACCGGGCGCGGTCCGTGACATCCCCCGGTCGCCCGGACACGCTCCCCCGTTTCCGGCACACCCGGCGCGGGGTGGACCGCGCGTGTCGACCGGTGCGCACAGGCGAGACACGAACACGCCTGTCCGGCCACCTCGCTGACCGGACGAGAAAACAACCCTTGGAGGTGGCGGTGGCGTCAAGGGCGCTGGCCGTCTGGGAGCACCGGAAGGTCGTCGGCCTCCTGGTCCGGCGCGACCTGAAGGTCAAGTACCAGCAGTCCGTACTGGGTTACGCGTGGACGATGTTGGAGCCCCTGGCTCTGACGATGGTCTACTACTTCGTCTTCGGGGTCATCCTCAGCGCTGATCGCGGCATGCCCCCGGAGGCTCAGGCCTACGGCGGCTTCGTGCTCTTCCTCGTGGCCGGGATCCTGCCGTGGACCACCTTCGGCGCGATCCTCAACGAGGCGCCGCGGGCGATGCTCACGCATTCCAAGCTGATCACCACGATGAAGGTGCCCCGGGAGATCTTCCCGATGGCCACGGTGGGCACGAAGTTCGTCGAGTACATCCTCACCTGGCCGGTGCTGCTGGTCTTCGTCTTCGCGCTGGGCGGCCACTTCACCCTCATGGGCCTGCTGGTCTGGCTGCCGCTCGCGGTGGTGCTGACGTTCGCGTTCGGGCTCGGCGTGACCCTGTTCCTGTCGGCGGTCAACGTGCTGCTGCGCGACGTGGAGCGCCTCGTGCGGATCCTCAGCCGCCTGCTGTTCTACGGATCGGCGATCCTGTTCCCGGCCTCCATGGTCCTCAGCTCCGGCATCCCCGAGTGGCTGAAGACCCTCTACCAGCTCAACCCGCTGATGGGCATCTTCCAGATGCACCGCGCGGTGTGGTTCCCTGAGTTCGCGGAACTAACCCCGAGCACCCTCGCGTTGACCTCTTCGGTGGTCGGTTCGATCCTGATGCTCATCATCGGATACTGGACGTTCCGCCGCCTGGAGATGTCCGTCCTGAAGGAGTTGTGATGGCGCAGACCGACTACGGCGCCGGGCTGACCAGTGGGCCGGTCATCGAGGCCAAGGGACTCGGCGTCAAGTTCGCCGTGAACCGCCGCCGCAAGCGCAGCTTGCGCGAGATGTTCATCCACGGCACCAAGCGCGACCCCAACGCCGAGGGCGACGAGTTCTGGCCGCTGCGGGACGTGGCGTTCGAGATCAACCGGGGCGAGTGCGTCGGCATCGTCGGCAAGAACGGCACGGGCAAGTCCACGCTGCTCAAGCTCATCGCCGGGGTCCTGATGCCCGACGAGGGCGAGGTGCACGTCCACGGCAAGGTCGCGCCGCTCCTGGAGCTGCGGGCCGGGTTCAACGACAACCTGACCGGCCGCGAGAACGTGTACCTGGTCGGGTCCCTGCACGGGATGACCGAGAAGCAGATCGACGAGCGCTTCGACGAGATCGTCGACTTCGCCGAGATCAAGTCGAAGTTCATCGACACCCCGGTGCGGCACTACTCCAGCGGCATGAAGGTGCGCCTCGGGTTCGCGCTGATCTCGCAGCTGGAGCACCCGATCATGCTGGTCGACGAGGTCCTCGCGGTCGGCGACAAGGCCTTCAAGCGCAAGTGCTACGAGGCCATCGACCGGATGCTGGCCAACCAGCGGACGATGGTGCTCGTCTCGCACAGCGAGAGGGACCTGCGCCGGTTCTGCAACCGCGGCCTGTACGTCAAGGGCGGCGGGCTCGCCCTGGACACCGACATCGACGCCGCCCTGGCCGCGTACGAGGAGGACACCAAGGCCGAGATCGCCGAGCGCAAGAAGCGCGACGCCGCGAAGAAGAAGCGCGCGGAGGAGGCCGAGAAGCAGATCGACGACCGGGAGTCCGGCGAGGACGGGGCCGACGGCGGCAGGACCGCCTGAGCGCGGGTCCGCCCCGCCGACAGGCCCGTCCCGGAAGGCCGTGGTGCGCATCGCCGGTGTGTTCCGGCGGTGCGCACGTTCCTTTCCGGGGCCCGGCCTTTCCGGGGCCCGGCCTTTCCGGGGCCCGGCCTTTCCGGGGCCCGGACGAAAGGCCTCTGCGGGGCCGGACCCCGGCTTAGCGGACACAAGGTGCGTGTCAGTGTTTGATTGACTACGCACCGTAGGCGACGGTGTCACTCACCAAGTGTGGGAGGGCACCCATGGTCTACGGCACGCTGGCGCGGTCGGCCGCGCGGATGTTGGAACGCAGACACGTCACCCGGGCCGGGGTGACCAGGATCGGCGTCGTCGGGGCGGTCGGCGCCGCGGTCTGGTTCTCCCGGGCCGACACGGTCGGCGGCCTGGCCGGGTCGGCCTTCCTGGCGGCGGTCCTGTTCTGCGACGCCGTCCGCGCGCGCATGCGGGCCGACCGCGGGGACGCCCTCACCCTGTGGCTGGCGGCGATGCTGTCGCAGCTGCGGGAGTGCGTGGTCTACCTGGGCCTGGCCGCCGGCGCCGTCCTGGCGGGCCTCGGGGGCGCGTGGGGCTGGGCGGCGGGCGCGCTCGTCGCACTGGCCCTGCGGGACTCGCTCCTGGCGGCCCACGAGGCCCCGGTCGCGGCCTCTCCGGGGCGGAACGTGAAACCCGCCCCGCTGTCCTCCCAGGGGCGCGCTGGCGGCCTCCTGGGTGGATTCGCGCCCTGCTGTCCCACCCGTCCCCCGCGCGACAGCGACCCCGGGCTGACGAGCCGGCTGCTCGGCGCCGCGGCCCCGGGGCCCCGTTCGCCCGGACCCCGTTCGCCCGGGGCCCGCGGCCGGGTCCCGGGGGCGGGCCCCGACGGCGCGGCCGCCGCGGGGGTCCGGCTCGACGGGGTCCCGCCCCGGCCGCGTGAGGCCGAACCCGCCGGGTACCGCACGGCCGGGGCCGGCCCCCGCCGCGCCCCCGGCGCGGGGGAGGGCGCGGGCCGCGGAGCGCCGGACGCCCGGACCGGGGCCCTCCGGCCGGACCCGGCGCCGACCGCCCCGGCCCGGCGGCTCACCGCCTTCTCCCAGCCGACGCGCTTCCTGGTGATCGCGGTGACCGCCACGGTCTGGGACGCGCGGGTCGCCTTCGTCACCCTCATCGTGGGCTGCGCGATCGCCGTCACCGGGGAACTCGTCGACCCCACCGCGCGCGGGGTGCGCCGGTGAGCCGGGTCGGGGCGGGCGCGACCGGGGCGCACACCGGGGGAGGGCGTGTCCCCACCGCTCCGGACCTGCGATTTCTCCGTGATGACGGTCACATGTCGTACCTGCTGGGCCGGATCGCGCCGGGTGCCGTACCTCCCCTGCTGCCCGCGCTCGCCGGGGCGCTGGTCGTCGGAACACTCCTCGTGGCAGACCGAGGACACTTGGCAGGCATTACCCTGTTCGCACCGGTCGCTGCCCTGCTACTGTCCGGACTGACCTCCGGCCACCCCCACGACGGACGGTCCGACTGGCTCGTACCACCCGTCCTCCGTGCCACCGAGTACACCTTTCTGGCGGTGCTGGGACTGGCGTCCGGCGTACCAGGTCCCCTGGTGTTCGTACTCTTGGTGGCAGTCGTCTGCCACCATCGCGACGACGTGGCACGCCCCATGGCCGGCACGGCCAGACCGGCGTGGGTGCGCGGCGCGGCACTCGGGTGGGACGGCCGCATGCTCGCCGTCGCCGCCGGGGGCGCGCTCCACGCGCTCACCCCCGCCTACGGCATACTCGCCGGATACCTGGCGGTGCTGCTCGTGCGGGAGTCCGTGCGCACCTGGAGTGCGACACCGGTGACCGACGTGCTCACCAGGACCACCGCTCCCCCCGGCGGTGGCGACACGGGCCCTGGAGATCCCCGGATCTCCCGACCCGGCAGCGGAGACGGAGACGGGGGCCAACCGGCCGCCGGAACGAACGGGGAGGCGTGACAGCCTCCCCGACACAAGGAGGAACACGCCCTCATGCTCGGAATGGTTCTCGCCGCAGGCGCGGGGCGCCGGCTGCGTCCTTACACCGACACCCTGCCCAAGGCCCTGGTGCCAGTCGACGGCGAGACGACCATCATGGACATCTCGCTGCGCAACCTGGCGGCGGCCGGGCTCACCGACGTCGTCGTCGTGGTCGGCTACCGCGCGGAGGCCGTCGAGGCGCGCAAGGAGGCCCTGGAGGAGCGCCACGGCGTCAAGCTCACCCTCAGCTACAACGACAAGGCCGAGGAGTGGAACAACGCCTACTCCCTGTGGACCGCGCGCGAGTTCTTCTCCGAGGGCGTCCTCCTGGTCAACGGCGACACCGTCCACCCGGTGAGCGTCGAGGAAACGCTACTCGCCGCCCGGGGACCTGAGCTCCTCCTCGCGGTGGACAACGTGAAAAGCCTCGCCGACGAGGAGATGAAGGTGACCCTCGACGAGGACGGCCACCTCAGGAACATCACCAAGCTCATGGACCCGGCCACCGCCGCCGGCGAGTACATCGGCGCCACCCTCATCGAGGGGTCCCTGGCCCCCCGCCTCGCCGACGCCCTCAAGGCCACCTGGGAGCGCGACCCGCAGCTCTACTACGAGGACGGCTACCAGGAGCTGGTCGACCGGGGCGAGAAGGTCGCCGTGGCGCCCATCGGCGAGGTGGACTGGGTCGAGGTCGACAACCACGACGACCTCGCCAAGGCCAGGGAGATCGCGTGCCGCTACTAGCCCGAATGCTCCCCTCCCCGCTGGCGATCGACGTGCGGCGGGGGGCGGTCTCCTCCCTCGGGACGCTGCTCGCCGACCGGCGGATCGCCACCGAGGGCCGCATCGCCGTGGCCGTCGGCCCGGGGCAGGGCGCGCAGATCGCCGCCGACCTGGACCTGCCCAACTGCGAGGTCTTCCACGTCGAGGAGGGCACCGTCGACGCCGCCAACGAGCTGGGCAAGAAGCTCCGCTCCGGCGCGTACGAGGCGGTCGCGGGCATCGGCGGCGGCAAGACCATCGACGTCACCAAGTTCGCCGCGACCATGGCGGGCATCCCCATGGTGGCCGTGGCCACCAACCTCGCCCACGACGGCATCGCCTCCCCCGTCAGCTCCCTGGAGCACGAGGGCGGCAAGCCGTCCATCGGCGTCACCATGCCCATCGCCGTCGTCATCGACGTCGACTACGTCCGCGCGGCCCCCCCGCACCTGGTGCGCTCGGGCATCGGCGACGTGGTCAGCAACATCTCGGCCATCGAGGACTGGGAGCTGGCCGGCCGCGTCAACGGCGAACCCGTGGACGGCATGGCCGTCACCTTCGCCCGGGTCGCGGCCGAGGCGGTCCTGCACCGCCCCGACTCGGTGGAGTCCGACGCGTTCCTCACCGTGCTCGCCGAGGGCCTCGTGCTCTCCGGGATGGCCATGTCGGTCGCCGGGTCCAGCAGGCCCGCCAGCGGCGCGTGCCACGAGATCCTGCACGCGGTCACCCAGCTCCACCCGGGTGTCAGCAACCACGGCGAGCTCGCCGGACTGGGCGCGCTCTACGCGTCCTTCCTGCGGGTGCGGCACCTGGGCTGGTCGGAGTCGCGGATGAACGAGATCCGCGACTGCCTGATCCGCCACGAACTGCCCGTCGTCCCCTCGGACGTCGGCCTCGACGAGGCGGCGTTCGCGCGGGCGGTGGCCCATGCGCCGGACACCCGGCCGGGTCGGTTCACCATCCTGGAACACCTGAACCTCTCCGAGGACGAGATCGGACGGAGCGTCAAGGACTATGTCGAAGCCGTCGGTCGCTGAGGTCCGAGCAGGGGGCCAGCCCGCCGGCATCAAGGAGCGGACCAACGAGGAGCACTGGGCCGGCCGCCTCTACATGCGGGACATCTCCCCGTACCTGACGACGTTCTTCGTCCGGCTGCGCGTCCCGCCCAACCCCATCACCTACCTGATGATGGCGTTCGGGGTCCTGTCCGGGGTGGTCGTCGCGTTCGGCGGACTGTGGTCGGCCGTCCTCGCGGCGGTGTTCATCCAGGTCTACCTCCTGCTGGACTGCTCCGACGGCGAGGTGGCCAGGTACACCGGGCGCACCAGCGTCGCGGGGATCTACCTGGACCGGATCGGGCACTACGTGTCCGAGATCGCGCTCCTCATCGGCCTGGGCATCCGCGCCCAGGGCGAGTGGGAGGCGGGCGGCTGGGTGATCCTGGGCATGGCCGCGGCGATCGGCGTCGCCCTGATCAAGGCCGAGACCGACAACGTCGTGGTGGCCCGAGCCAAGGCCGGGCTGCCCGAGAAGGTCTCGGACGAGGCGATGCGGCCGCGCTCCTCCGGGCTGGGCCTGGCGCGCCGCCTGGCCTCCGCCCTCAAGGTCCACCGGCTCATCCAGGCGGTGGAGCTGTCCCTGATCATCGTGGCGGCCGCCGTGGTGGACGCCTTCCTCGGCGACCTGGCCGCCACCCGCTTCCTGGTGGCGGCGTGCGCGTTCGTGGCCGTGGTGATGAGCTTCGCCCACTTCGTGAGCGTCCTCGCCTCCCGGCGCCTGGAGTGAACCGCCGGCCGCCGCGCCGGTGAGCCGCCCCTCCCACGGGGCCGCGGTCGGGTACCCCGTCCACGGCCCCGTACACCTCCCTTTTATTCTTTCGTTAGTCTGTTTCTGCGAATGTTGGCGGGTGTCCACCTGCCAGCAGCATGTCGTCCACTGAACGGTCGCAAACATGGCCACACCCGTGATCCCACCCGCGTCTGACACCGCGACGTCCGCGGCTGAGGTCTCCCGAGCGCCAAGAGCCGAACGGAGCCGCGCCCAGGTGTCCGGTAGCAGCAAGCCCACACTTTCCTGCGTCCTGCTGACGATGGGCACCCGCCCCGCCGAGCTGCGCCGCGCGATCACCAGCGTGTTCGAGCAGGAGGACGCGGACGTCGAGGTCGTGGTGGTCAGCAACGGGGCTCAGCTGCCGGAGATGCCCGAGGGTGTGACCACGGTGCTCCTCCCGGAGAACGTCGGCATCCCCGAGGGGCGCAACCACGGGGTCAAGGCCACCGACGGCGACATCATCCTCTTCCTGGACGACGACGGCTGGTACCGCTCGACCGACCTGGCCCGCCACGTGCGGGAGCGGTTCGCCGCCGACACGTCGCTGGGCGCGCTGTCCTTCCGGATCGCCGACCCCGACGGCGGCCCCGACCAGCGCCGCCACGTGCCGCGCCTGCGCGTGGGGGACTCCCGGGAGTCGAGCGTGGTCACCACGTTCCTCGGCGGGGCCTGCGCCATCCGCCGCACGGCCTTCGAGGCCGGCGGTGGGCTGCCCGGCGACTTCTTCTACGCCCACGAGGAGACCGACCTCGCCTGGCGCATCATGGACGCCGGTTACACGATCGAGTACGACGCCGACGCGGTCATGTACCACCCCGCGGTGGCGCCGACGCGGCACGAGAACTTCTACCGGCTCAACGCCCGCAACCGGGTGTGGCTGGCCCGCCGCAACCTCCCGTGGCCCCTCGCCTTCGCCTACCTCGGCACCTGGGTGGGGCTGACGGTGCTGCGCGAGCGCGACCGCGCCGCGCTGCGCTCGTGGTTCGCCGGGTTCCGCGAGGGCTGGCGCGAGGACGCCGGCCCGCGCACCCCGATCCGCTGGTCGACCGCGTGGCGGATGACCCGGGCCGGGCGCCCGCCGGTCATCTGACCCCGGACGGCGACCGGCCGCCCCGCCGTGCGGAGGGCGGTCGCGACGGGCCGGGCCGGACACGGCCGAGGGGCCGGACACCGTTCGCGGG
>NZ_JBSHDN010000122.1:0-19563 GCF_053616335.1 Nocardiopsis sp. NPDC055824 | reverse complement strand
GCCGCGGGCGTCCCGGCCCTCCGGCGTTCCCGGGGCGCGCGGGCGCCGCGGGGCGTGCGGGCGCCGCGGGGCGTGCGGGCGCCGCGGGGCGTGCGGTGGATCGGCTCCCCCGCCTCCCGGGGCGCGGGCGCCGCGGGGCGTGCGGGTGCCGCGGGGCGCACCGTGCCCCGTCCGTCACGGGCCCGGGGTTCGGCGCGCGTCGAGCATCTCCAGGTAGTGGGAGTTGTACATGACCCCCAGCACGTTGCCGAACGGGTCGACCACCGACGCGGTGACGAAACCCGGGCCCCGTTCCGTGATCGGCTCGTACTCGGTCGCGCCCAGTCCGAGCAGGCGCCCGACGGCTCCCTCCACGTCGTCCACGTGCCAGAACACCACCGCTCCGCCCGGGCCCGGCCTCGCGGGGGCCGGGGCGTACCTGCGGTCGACGATGCCCAGTTCGTGCTGGTGGTCGCCGATCCGGAACTCGACGTAGGCGGGCGGCAGCCCCTGCCCCGGGCGCTCGAAGTACGGTTCGACGCCCAGGACCTCCGTGTACCAGTCGACGGCCTCGGTGACGTCGTCCGCCCACAGGCTGATGGTGCTCATTCCGCGCAGCATGGTGTGCCTCCGTGTCCTCGGCCGGACCCCGCCCGGCGTCTCCGGGACGAAGCTACGAGAAGAGGCGGTCATCCTCTGTCCTCGACTCCGCAACCCCTCGCCGGGACCCGGGACCGGTCGGGCGGTCCGTCCGGCGGAGGGTCCCGCCGGCCGGGACTCCGGGGGCGCGGCCCCCGGGACGGCCACGGCACGCGCCGCCCCGGGCGGAGCCGGCGGACGCGGGTCAGACCGTGAAGACGATCTTGCCGAAGTGGTCCCCGTCGAGCATCGCCCGGAACCCCTCCCGGGCCCGGTCCAGGGGCAGCACCCGGTCGATCTCGGGGCGCACGCCGGTGCGGGCGCACATCCGCGCCAGGGCGTCCAGTTCCTCCCGGGTCCCCATGGTGGAGCCGATGACCCGCAGCTGGAGGAAGAACACGCGGTTGAGTTCGGCGGAGGGGGCGTCGCCGCTGGTGGCGCCGCAGGTGATGACCGCGCCGCCCGGCTTGAGGGAGCGCAGGGAGTGGCCCCAGGTGGCCTTGCCGACCGAGTCGAAGACGGCGTCGACCCTCTCCGGCAGCCGCTCGCCCGTGGGCAGCGCCGCGTGGGCGCCCAGGGCGAGCGCCCGCTCCCTCTTGGCCCCGCTCCTGCTGGTGGCGTAGACGCGGTGCCCCACGTGGGACGCCAGCCGGATGAGGGCCGCCGACACCCCGCCGCCCGCGCCCTGCACGAGCACCGCGGAACCGGGCCGGAGGTCGGCCTTGCCGAAGAGCATGCTGTAGGCGGTGAGCCACGCGGTGGGCAGGCAGGCGGCCTCCTCGAAGCTCAGCTCCGGCGGCTTGGGCACCAGGTTGCGCCTCGGGACGGCGATCTTCTCCGCGAGACAGCCGTCGTAGACCTCCGAGAACAGCGACCGGCGCGGGTCGAGGGTCTCGTCGCCGCCGCCCGCCGCGGGGTCGCCGACGACGCCGTGCACGATGACCTCGTTGCCGTCCTCGTCGGTGCCGGCCGCGTCGGTGCCCAGGACCATCGGCAGGTGCTTCTCGCTGAGCGCCGTGCCCCGCAGGCTCCACAGGTCGTGGTGGTTGAGGGCGGCGGCCCTGACGTCGACCACGGTCCACCCCTCGCGGGGTTCGGGGTCGGGGCGTTCACCCGCCTCCAGGCCGGAGAGCGGGTCCTCGGGTGAGATGCGTGCTGCGGTGATAGCGAACATGTCCGTAGCCAACCACGGTGTCCGTTTCCCGTTCCACCCCGGGCCCGGGCGGACCCCGGCGCGTCGGGGCCCGGGCCCCGCCCCGCCCGCTCCGGGGGCGCCGGGCGCCGCTCCCCCGGCCGCGGGTGTCGCACGACGCGCCGTCCGCCTCACCCGCGGCCGGAACCGCCCCCGGCGCCCCGGCCGGCGATGTCACCGGAGCGCAGGAGCGGCGGGGACATCACGGCGGCCCCGCCGAACCGGTACAGGGCGGCCGGGCGGCCGGTCTCCGAGGTCCGGCGCTCCCCGGTGGGTTCGAGGAAGCCCGCCGTCCTCGTGACCTTGCGGCGGAAGTTGCTGGGGTCCAGCGCGATCCCCCAGATCACCTCGTAGACGTGCCGCAGGTCGCTGACCGTGAAGGGCTCCCGGCAGAAGCTCGTGGCCACCGTGGTGTACTCCAGCTTGGAGCGGGCCCGCTCGACCGCGTCGGCCAGGATCGCCCCGTGGTCGAAGGAGAGGCCGGAGTCCGCGCGCAGGGCCTCCCCCACCGGTGCCCAGAAGGCGCGGGCGGCGTCGGTCCCCGCCACGGGAGCGGGGAGGTCCGGTCCCAGCGCCAGGTAGGCGACGGTGATGACGCGCCCCCTCGGATCGCGGCCGGGGTCTCCGTAGGACCGCAGCTGCTCCAGGTGGAGCCGTCCGCCGTCCAGACCGGTCTCCTCCCGCAGTTCGCGCAGCGCGGCCTCGTCCAGCCCCTCGTCGGGGCGGACGTAGCCGCCGGGAAGGGCGCTGCCGCCGAGGAAGGGCTCCTTGCCCCGCTCGACGAGGAGCACGTGGAGGGCGTCGTCCCGGACCGTGAAGATGACGAGGTCGACCGTCACCGAGACGGGGAACCGGGGAACCGCTGGTGGAGCGCTGTGCGTCATCCGGCCAATCTACTAAAGGTCCCCTTGACCTGAAACAGATCACCCATTATGGTCAGGGTGACTAGAAAGTCTCCTGCCGAGTCGGGCCGGTCCGGAACCCCCACGAGGAGCCCACGTTGACGGAATTCATGCTCGGGGTCACCAGTTCGCTGGCCGCCACGGCCGTCACCGTCGGGCTCGGGGGCCTGCTGTCCCGACGTCTGCGCTGGTGGCTCCTGGCAGCGGTCGCCCGCCTGAGCGGGCTCGGAGTGCTGCGGGTCCACCGGCACCAGGACGACGCGAGGGCCGAGCTGTCCGGCGAGATCAGCCGGGCGCGCTGGCTCCGCGTCATGGTCGGGCGGGGGAACGAACTCACCCGGGACGGCTTCGCGCCGCTGTGGAACGGCGGAGGACGGCCGCCGGACTTCGTCCGGGTGCTCCTGCCCGACCCGGGCTCCGACCGGTCCTCCCCCACCGCCTCCCCGGAGGCGGAGGGGGAGGGTCCGGCGGGGCTCCCGGCCGGGAGCCGGGCCGGGTCCGCCCCGGGCCGCGCCCCCGGGGGCGGGGGTTCCTGGCTGGAGCGGAGGGAGGAGGAGCTCATCTCCCTCGACCCCGGTTTCGGCCGCGGCCTGCTCACCGAGCAGGTGCTGGCCAACTTCCACTACCTGTCCGAGGCCACCCGGGACCGGAAGAACACGGAAATCCGCTTCTACGACCTCCCGAACCTCTACCGTGTCATCGCCACCGACAACCTCGTCTTCCTCACGCTGTACCAGGGCGACGCGCACGGGCGGCACTCCCCCTGCGTGGTCGCCCACCGGTCCGGGGCCCTGTACGACTTCGCGCTGCGGATCTTCGACACCGCGTGGGAGTCCGCCAGGGTCCCCGGCGGCGCCCCCGCCACGACACCCGACCTGTAGGGAGCCCCCGGAGAGACCCGCAGCCCCCGCCCGGCCCTTCTCACGCCCCCATCCGTCCGAGACCGGACACCGGTGACCGGCGTCCGGGATCAGAAGGAGCCCCCGTGACCGAGCACATCCCCGAGCAGAGCAGGCGGCCCGCCGACCGCGTCCCCCCTCCTGCGACAGCGGCCCCGGCCGCCCCCTTCGCCGCGGCCCCCGCCGTGTGGAGCGTCGAGCACGCGGCGGGCGCCCCCGAGTACGACTCCACCGCCCGCCTGAGCTCCGCGGCCTGGCAGGACCCGGCCTTCCGTGCCGACGTCCTGCGCGAGCGGGTGGAGAACCCCTACCGCGCCGTGCCACGGGAGCCGGGCCTGGACGCGGTGCGCGTCGCCGAGGAGTGCCGGAGGGCCCGCCGTGTCCGGGCCACCGCGGGGGCGCTGTTCCTGGGCGCCGTCGCCGTCCTCTCCCTCTTCAACGTCCTGGCCTCGCTCACCGCCCTCGTCCTGGTCGGGGCCCTGGCCGCCGCGGCGCGCCGCCGCCGTGAGGGCGAGGACGCCTCGCGGCGACGCGGGGGGTGCCTGATCCTCCTGGCCGCCGCGGTGACCGCGGTCCTTCTGGTGGCCGTCGTCCTGCCGGTCCTCCTCCTGAGCGAGTCGGCGTTCCTCCTGGGGCTGGACTCGTACGGCTCAGGCCCGACGGAGATCTCCGAACCGGGCG
Organism: Nocardiopsis sp. NPDC055824; assembly: GCF_053616335.1. Classification (NCBI taxonomy): domain Bacteria; kingdom Bacillati; phylum Actinomycetota; class Actinomycetes; order Streptosporangiales; family Nocardiopsidaceae; genus Nocardiopsis; species Nocardiopsis sp. NPDC055824. The sequence goes on along the minus strand of NZ_JBSHDN010000122.1, from coordinate 15,271 downwards.
GGCTCGGCGACGTCCTCCCCCTCTGGGCGGCGCTGCTGATCCTTCTCGGCGCCACCGTCGGCACCGGGTTCTGGGTCCGGCGGAGGACCAACGCCGCCCTCCACGCCATCCGCATGCGGGCGGAGCACCCGCGGAGGGACAGCGGTGTGGGCACCGTGCCGGTGGCCTTCTACAACGACCGCACCCCCTTCGTCGGCGTGGGCGAGCCCTACGCCTCCTGGCCCCTGACGCTCAAGCTCTTCCCCGACCGGGGCGGGGCGGAGGCGGCGGAGCACGGCGCCGGGGGCGCGGGGGGCGCGCACGCGTCCGCGGAGGACGTGTCCGCCGGCGCGGACGCGGAGGCCGAGCCGGGGAACGCTCCGGGAGCGGAGGACGCAGGCGCGGCCGTGGCGGGTTCGGCGCTGATCGAACGCCTCTACGACCGGCTGCGCACGGAGGTTCCCCGGCTCACAGGTACCGAGGGCATGGGAACGAGCACCCGCCGCGAGGTCGAGGTGGCCGACTGCGTGTTCCTGCCGGGTCGGCGCCAGGACGACATCACCCGGTTGGCCCCGGTACTGATCGACCAGCAGAGGTGGCGGCTGCGGGAGGAGTGGGTGGCCGGCTTCATCGACGCCTTCCACGAGCGCGCCCGCCACTTCGTGGAGATCGGCGTCAGCATGTGGGAGAGCCAGGTGGTGGTGACCTTCTTCGTCCGGCTGACCACCCAGGGCGGGCTGCTCAACATCGAGGGCGAGACGCTGGTCATGCCTCCGGTCTCCCCCGCCCACCAGGTCCCCGAGGGCCCCCTGCCGGTCGGCTCCGACCCCGCAGAGGTCGCGCAGCTGTTGTGGGCGGCGTTCACCGGGGTCCTGGAGGACCTCAGGGTGAACCCGGCGGAGGCCGTGGCCGCGGTCAGGTCCCGGAGCGCCGCCCTGGAGAACAGGAGGCTGTACTCCTGGGCCCGGGCGAACCGGGAGTTCTTCGACTACTCCCCCACGATGGGCGTCCGGCACCGGTCCGCCGCACCCGACCTGAGGCAGCTGTTCCAGGCCCACGACGTCGAGCGCGTCACCCGCGCCGTCCCGGAGAAGGTGCTCATCTGCGTCCGGGACGTGCTGCGGGAGGCGGGCTACGACACGGAACAGGTGCGCCGCATCATCAACAACGTCAACAACAACTACGGCAACCAGGTGTTCGGGACGCAGAACGCCGACGGGATGAACTTCGGTCCCGGCAGCACCACCGTCGACAAGGGAACCGGAACGGGGAGCGGGAGCGGCCGGAGCACGGTGCCCGCCACCGGCCAGGGGGCCGGCTCCGGGTCCGGCGGGGACGGCTCCGGCCGGAAGTAGGCGCTCGGGGCCGCGCACGGTCGCCCCCGGGCAGGGCCCGGTCGCGGTCCCGGCGGCACGGGCTCGCGGCCCGTCCGGCGGCCCGGCGGCCCGGACGCATGCACAGGGCATGGCAACGGACGAAGGTGTGGAGGCAGGACATGGACGGCACGAACCACGGCAACCAGGTGTTCGGGACGCAGAACGCCGACGGGATGAACTTCGGCCCCGGCAGCACCACCGTCAACAAGGGACCCGCCGCCCCCGAACCGTCGGTGGCGCCGTCCGCCGGTCGGCACGCCCGGCGCGGCACGCTCGCGGACGCGGTGGTGATCACCGCCATCGCGAGCGAGTACGCGGCGGTGGCGGCGCACCTGACCGGCCCGTTCGAGGAGCACGGCGAGAGCGGCACCCTCTACCGGATCGGCACGCTCGGCGGGGAGCGGCGGACGCGCCGGGTCGCCCTGGCCCAGGTCGGGCCGGGCAACGTCGACGCGGGTGTGTCGCTGGAGAGGGCGCGCACGGCCTTCGCGCCCGAGGTCGTCCTGTTCGTCGGTGTGGCCGGCGGCGTCAAGGACGTGCGGCTCGGCGACGTGGTGGTGGCCGACGCGATCTACGACTACGAGACGGGCAAGGAGGACGCGGAGGACTTCCGTTCGAGGGCGAAGACGGCGGCCCCGTCCCACGCCGCCGTGCAGCGGGCCATGGACGTGGTGTTCCGGCAGGAGTGGCCGGAGCGGGTGCTGACGGACCGCCTCCCGCAGCCGCCCCGGGCCTTCGTCAAGCCGGTGGCCTCGGGGAACAAGGTCGTCGCGGACCGGGACGCGCTCACCGCCGAACGGCTGCGCGAGCACTGCGGGGACGCGGTCGCGGTGGAGATGGAGGGCTACGGCTTCCTCCGCAGCGCCTACCTGTCCTCGGGCACCGACTCCCTGGTGATCCGGGGTGTCTCCGACCTGCTCAGCGGCAAGGACGAGGACTCCGACACCCGGTGGCAGCCCGTCGCCGCCGCCCACGCGGCGGCCTTCGCCGCCGCGTTCCTCGACCTCTTCCGATCCGAGGGGTAGGCCCCTCCCGCCGCCGGGTGCGGGGTGTACGCCCCGCGCCCGGCGGTTCCGGGCCGATCGGTCCTACTGCAGGCCCATGACCCCGCTGCTCCCGGAGTGGTCGATGTAGGAGACGGCGACGGCTCCCGGCACGACGACGGTCTGGTCCACCTCCATCGAGGCTTCCGCGTCCCACGAGAACATGACCGGAACGGTCTCCTCGAAGCCCTCGAAGGCGGCCAGTTCCGTCTCCCCCGCCCCGCCTTCGAAGAGGTCGCCCATGTGGAGTACACCGCCCTCCAGCCCGACCGTCTCGACGTCCCCCTGGAGCGCGTTGACGATCGCCGCGCCCGCGCCGGCCTGCTCGTCCCCCAGGCTCTCCCTCACGTCCGCGCCGATCTCCTGGATCCGGTAGCCGCGCGTACGCCCGTCCCACATCCCCAGGAGAGAGCCGTCCTCACTGGCCCAGAGGACTTCTCCCCCTTCCAGTGCCTCGACGTCACCCGTGGCGGCGTCGACGACCTGTCCGACCTGCTCATAGGGGTAGTAGGCGGTGACGATCCCGCTCTCGTGCACGGTGAGGTCGCGCTCGTGGGCGTCTCCGGGGAACATCCCCGCCGGCGCCTCCGTGCGCCACAGCTCGTCCCCCGTCGCCGGATCGAAACCCGCGAAACCCGACACGAACTCCTGCCCCTCGGTCATCTCGACCGGGTCCTCGCCCTCGGGCTGCTCGTAGCACGTGAAGGCAGCCACCAGGACGTCGTCCGTCGCGGCGGTCCGGTCGACGCTGCCGACGTCGTCGCACCCGGCGACGCCCGGGACGGACCATGCGGGCTCGTCGCTGCCCAGCTCATGGGCGACCAGGTCCTCGTCGCCCTCCACCGTGATCCAGTGCTCACCGGTGACGCCGGCCAGACCTCCCCTGACCGGACCGGACGCGCTGTCCCCGTCCCGAAGTTCGTAGTCGTGGACGGACTCACCCGTGGAGAGGTCGACGACGAGCATCCTCGGCGGCGCCTCCGTGTCGTCGGGGTCCAGGACCTGGAGCACGAAGTACCGCCCCTGGCCCGCCACCGCACCGAACACCTCGCTTCCAGGCACCCGGTGCTCCCACATGACTCCGCCGTTCTCCCCGGAAAGCCCGATCACCCCGTCGTCCACGAGGGCGGCGACTCCGCCGGGAACCGCGTGGACGCCGGCGAGGTCGGCGACGCCCTCGGGCGCCTCCCACGTCCACGCCACACCGCTGACGGAGCCCGGACGGTCGAGGTCCCGTATCTCCTCCGCGCCGCCCGACCCTGCTGAGCCGCCCGCACCGCAGGACGTGAGGAGAAAAGTGGTCACCACGGCGACGGCTGCCCCGTATCTCACGGAGGGGTGTCCTTTCGGAGTTCTCATGTCACAGGTGCAGGGCCGGTCCCCGGGCGCCTGGCCCCGGCACGGCCGGGAACGGGAGCCCTCACTGGTAGGCGACCAACTGCGTAGGGTCCGGGGACCTTCCGTCCACCAGCACCACCGCGCCGGGAACCTCGACCACCTGCCCCGTGAACCTGTCGAAGTAGTCGCCGGCCTCGATCGGGAAACCGGGGTCGAGCACCTCGGTCTCAGCACCGCCCCACGGCGTGAAACCCAGAGCCAGCCCGGAGGCGGCGCCGTCCTCCTCCAGACCCTCCACGCTCACCAGGCCGTCACCGAGAGGGAGGACGTCCTCCTCGCTCAGCAGCGACCCGCCCGAACGCTCGGAAAGCTCGACGGACTCCACCGTCTCCAGGTCCATCCCGAGCAGGTCATAGCGATCGCCGGCCGCGAAGTTTCCATCCCAGGCCAAGATTTCACCACCGAACATTCCCACCACGGTTCGCTGAGTGCTGGCAAGGATCTCCCCGTCCGGGACGTTGATCACGTGTGCCTCCGGTAGGTCTCTGCCCTCGAGAAGCAGTGCATTCCCCTCCACCTCGATCGAGGCACTGGGGAAGGTGCCGACCGATTCGTGGGTGAATTCCTTTCGCCACACTTCTTGTCCGTCAGCGAGGTCCAGGGCGACCACCGCCGTAGTCACTTCCAGCGGGTCCTCGAACCGCTCAGGGCTGCATACGACGAGGACGAGCAGCAGCGAGTCGTGGATGAGGGAGTCCGGCTGCTGGGACGCAAGCCCGGGATCGGCCTCACATGTGAGGGGGGCCTCCTGCTCCCATCGTTGATCTCCACTGGCGACATCGATGACCGAGAGAGGTCGGTACTCCTCCACCACACCCGGAGGCCGGTGTACTCGCTCGGCCTCACTCGCCGACCACAAGTCCCAAGGCGCGAACCCTTCTCGGACCCGGAACTCACCTGTGGAGTCGCCGCTGTCCGCGTCGAGCATCAACGTCTCTTCAGGCGGTTCGTCGGAACTCGGCCCCCTGGCCACGAGAAGAGAAGCGCCGTCCACGGTGAGACCGGCGGCGAATGCCTCCTGCTCGGGCACAAGGTAGCTCCAGACCTCCTCGCCGGTACCACCGTGGAGAACCGCGACGCCCGTGTCCATGAACACCGCTGCCCCCATGGCAACGGGTTCGACGGCCAGGATCTCTCGCTCGGACGGGGTCTCCCACTCCCAGCCGATTCCGCTCACCGACGCGACGGCCGAGGGTTCTGAGACCTCCTCCGCGCCGCCCGCTTCACCGGGGAAGGAGCAGGAGCAGGTGAGCAGAGAAAAGGAGATCAGCACAGGACCAGCGGCTGAGGCGAAAAAGGGCCTCCTGCCTGAGGAAACCGTATTCACACCACGGGACACCGATCATCCTTTCTCCGCGAAGAGCACTTCTTGGCACAGCACGAGGGGACGGGCCCGCTACGAGAAAGCCTCCTCGACCTCGACCAGCAGAGCCGAGACATAGCCGGGTGCCCCCACCGTCCACTGACGGGGGTTCTGCACGAGCTCACCGTCGATCAACAGAGACTCGTCGATGTCCTCCACGGAGAAGGGAACGCCGTCCTCCTCGACCAGCCACCGGACCGCACCCAGGAGGACATAGTCATGCATGTTTCCCCGCGGGGCCGAGTGCAGGACGAGCTCTCGAGGGGCCGCCTCGAAGTCCTCCAGGGGTTGGGCAGCGTACTCGCCAACCCCCGGCGCGCTCCGCCAGGGCTCGGGAACGAACGGCTCGACGCCATTGGTCTCGCTCCCGTGCACGAAGAGGAACTCACCGCTCAGTTCTTCGTCGAACATCCGGAAGACCGGGTCCTCCGGGCCTCCCGGGACCGTGTGCTCATGCACCACGTTCACCCGGGGCGCCTCGGCTCCCGCCCAGGTCTGCTCCCAGAACGGTTCACCGGTACCGCCGTCGAGCATCGCGGCGTGCGCCGTGCCGTCCGCCTCGCAGGCATAGGCCACCAGCAGCTGGATCCCGGCAACAGCGACATCGATGTCCTCCGCGTCCCCGCCGGAGCACGTACCGGTGAGGCTGTGCTCCCACGCGACCTCGCCGTCAGCGGTCCGCCTGGCCGTCAGTGTCCCCCCGGGGCTGGCCGTCACCCATACATCACCCAGCAATCGGCCCTCACCCGGGACCGCCTCGCCCCGGGCGGTGTAGGACTCCAGGACCCGGCCGCGCTCTGCGTCCAGCACAGTGACCTGCTCGCCGGACACGGGCCCCACGTCGGCCCCGTACCTCACCAGTACGGTCTCTCCGGTGCTCTCCACGGAAACGTCGCTCACAGGCTCGGGGATCTCGTGCCGCCAGGCCTCCGCCACCGGGTCCACCCCGAAGGAGACGACCTGGTCGTCGAGCAGGGCGAGCACACCGGAGCCGGTGGCCAGCAACTCCGTGGCAGGGCCTCGCGGATCGTCCGCCAGGAACTCCTCCACCGCCTCGACCTCGGCCATGGTGAACGCGCCTCGCGCGTCGTCGGCCACCTCGGCATCCGCCACCGTCTCACCCTGAGCCGCACACCCCGCTCCGAGCAGAACCACAGCAAGCCCGGCAGCCGCATATCCCCACCGGTCCACCAGTCGCACCTGCGTCACGCCTTCACCTCAGGTCTCACTGACAACGCCCGCGAGCACGGCCGCTGAGGCAGATCTGGCTCCAAGGGCACAAGCGCCTCGACCGTCCTCTAACGCAGTCCGATGACACCGCTCCGTCCTTCGTCGTCGGTGTAGGAGACCGCGACGGCACCCGGTACGGACACGGCGTCGTGGACCTCCGTCATCTGCGCGTCCCGGTCGATCGTGATCTCGGAAGCACCCTGGAAGCCGGTGAAGTAGGCCAGCACCGGCGCATCCGCCCCTCCTGCGACCTCCTCCGCCAGGTACAGGACTCCGTCCTCCAGACCGAGGAACCCACCGCCGCTGACGGTGGGCTCGGGCACGGCCCCGGTCTCCTCCACGAGGCTCGTGAGAGCCTCACCGGAACGATCCTCGTGTCGGTAGTCCCTGGACTCGGCGTGCCAGACCCCCAGTGTGGAGCCGTCGGAACTCGACCACAGGACGTCGTTCCGCCCGAGATCCGTCACGTCACCGGTGGAGGGGTCGACCAGCTGGTGGACCTCTGCGTAGGGGTATTCGACGACGATCAAACCGCTGTCCTGAACCGTCAGGACCCTGCCGTGTGAGTCTGCCGGGAACAATCCGAGCTGGTCCTCGGACCGCCACAGCTCCTCACCGGTGGTGGGATCGAGCCCCACCAGACCTGAGACGAACTCCTGCCCCTCCGTCATGTCGACCGGGTCCTCACCTTCTGGCTGCTCGTAACAGGTGAAGGCGGCGACCACGACGTCGTCGAGGACCGCGAGGTCGTCGACGGAGCCGACGTCCGTGCACCGCGCCAGGTCTGCCGTGGCCGACGACCACAGGATTTCGCCGTCCTCCCACTGGTGGGCGGTCACACCGGTCTCGTCCTGGACGGCCCAGATGTCGCCCGTGACACCGCTGAGGGACTCTCCGATCTGCGGGGCGAAGCCGACGCGTTCGACAGCCTCGACGCCGCTGGAGTCGAACTCGTGCACGATCTCGCCGGTGCCCGAGTCGAGAACGGTCAGTTCCGTCCCTCCCGTGCCCGCCCCGGTGTCACCCTCCGACCGGAGCACGACGTGGCGGCCGTCGTCGGAGACGTTTCCCGAAACCTCCCTCTCGGAGACCCGGTACTGCCAGAGCTCCTCACCGGTCTCACCGGACAGGACGACGACTCCGGCTGCTTGCAGAACCGCCACACCACCGGGCACCGGGAACACCGCCGACCGTGAGCCGTCCGGCGCGGTCCAGTCCCACGCGACCTCGCTCACGGCCGGCCGGTGATCCAGCTCTACGACGGATTCCGTGACTTCATGCCCTTGAGAAGAACACCCGACAAGGAAAACCGGGAGAAAGAAAATAGAGAATCGAATTCGCACGGAACTTCCAGGTCGATAAAGCCAAGCCATGTCTTGATCCACTCAGTTTTCAGGTCTCCACACAGAAACCGACTCCCATTTGTCACCAGTCCTGTCAAACGCACTCAGATAGTTGTGGACCGCATTCGCCATACTCCCCTCACCGTCCAGCCAGGGTCGCTCGTCCAAGCTGTCGAACACAGTCTGGAATGTGCCGTCTGTATTCTTCCCCTCCCACTGCGCATGGTCTAGAGGAACGTACCGGCTCCCTCCATCGTCCTCCTGAACCGCTCCCGCCTCCACTAGCTCGTCCATGAGATCGGGATCAGCGTTTGCCGCAGCGGAGATGGCAAACCCCATCAGCTTCTCATCATGAGCCCAGTCTTCAATAACGGGAACCCTGGTCCCCTCCGGATTCTCAGGAATCGACAGGGACTCCTTGGCGGCAAACTTTGCCATCTCCACAACGAAACCGGAAACATTTCCATCCCCAGCCAGGCCGCCAATGACATCCACTGCCGCACCCGTCACCTTGTTATGGTAAGCAGCAGCATCATTGTGGACGTCCGAACGAATTGCGCTTTCGTTCATGAGCGCATTATCGACGAGCCCCTGCAGGCTCCCGGCGAGCACCGTGGGCGTATGATCCCTCTCGCCACTACTGTTGGCATAGTCTTCCATCCGCTCCGCCGTGTGCATGGAAACCTCTCCGTACACCCGCGCAGCCGCATCCGGATCGCCCATGATGAACTGAGTGAACGCCAATCGACTCTCCGCCGAGAGTTCAACGCGATCAAGCTCGTCATTCCAACCATGAGAGACATCCTTATTTCCCGGAAGCCCATCCGAATCCGAGAATTCATCCATATAGGAAATAAAGATATCCCCGAACCCGTCAGCCAGTTCTCCGTTCAGGTAACCAGCTGATACGTCCATCCAGAGAACTTCCTCCTCGGAGTCCCCCTCGCCGACGATTTCTTCGAGGTTATGTCCGGTCGCGAAGATGGCTTCCTGGAATGCGGGGTCCTCCATCGTCGCCATCAGGCTCGCGAGGGCGGTCCCCCGGATCTCGTCTGTGACCCCGCCGACGTCCACGCCCCTGCTCTGGCCGATCCAGTCGGTGATGCCGCTCACCGCGGCGCCGTCGTCCGGCCAGTTGTGGGTGTAGAAGGTCTCCAGGATCTTCTCCGGGGTGAGGTCCCCGTGGCTCTCGTGGTGCTGGAACTCGTTGCCCTCGAAGTCCTCGCCCGTCAGGATGATGTAGTTCGCCTCGTCGTTGCGGGAGGCGACGTCGATGACGTTCTGGAAGTGCTCGTCCCCCGGCTCGCCGGCGGCGAAGTAGGGGACGTCGAGCGTGGCGGCCACGGTCCCCATCAGCGTGGTGGAGAACTCCGTTCCGCCCTGTATCCCTGGCCCGGCGCTGTCGAGGAAGTTGCTCAGCGTCGTGAAGGGCTGCCCCCAGTCGCTGTAGGCGTCCATGAAGCCGGAGAGTTCCGAGTCGTGGTTGATGCTGTTGACATCGGGGAAGTCCGGCACGTCCATGACGTCGACGACGTCCTGGGGGAGCCTGTCCATGCCGCCGCCGATGTTCTCGTCGGAGAGCACGAGCATGGAGTTCGCCAGGTTGCGGCTGATGTCCCCGCGCAGCGAGTCGCTGATGTGCTCGCTGGAGTTCACCTGGTCCATGAAGGCGAGGAAACCGGGGTCGTCGCTGTCGACGGCGCCGAGGTCCCCGAAGAGCGTCTCCAGGAACTCGATCTCGCCGTCCAGGAGCTCATCGCCGTTCTGCTGGGCGGTCTGCGCCCGCGCGACCACGTTCCCGATGAGGGCGAGGAACTCGGGGTGGTCCTCCAGCGCCTCGATGCTTCCGTCGTAGCCGTGCAGGACCGCGTCCCGGATGTGGATCGCGATCGTCTCGGCCTGGCTCTCGTCGACGTAGAAGTAGTTCAGGTCGTTGGTGGTGTAGAAGCCGATGAGGCCGTACTCCCCCAGGTGCCCGCCCTCGGCCAGCGCACGGATGTTCTCGGGGGTCGGGCCGCCGCGCAGCAGCTCCTCGGACTCGTCGCAGCGGGTCTCCAGGTCCCGCCACGCACGCTCGGCGTCCAGGTTGTGGGAGTCGACGATCTGCTGAACGATGGTGAGGTTGTCGGGCTCGCTCGCATTGCCCAGTGCGGTCGAGAGGTTTCCCTTGATCTCCTCGATCCTGTCCTCGTACCACTGGACGTCCGTGCTGATCTTGTCGAGCACGCCGTAGGCGTGGGTGCACGCCATCATGGAGCTGCTCCAGGAGGAGTGGTTCTCCTCGGCGGCGCTCCTCAGACCCTCCCCGACCAGGTCCGTGAACTCGAACCCCACCGGCTGGGTGATGGTGTTGTACTCGCCGGATCGGCCGCTGATCGTGGCGTGCAACTCCTCGAAGGTGCTTCTGGCCGACGCGACGACGCCTCGGTCGATCTCGCATTCGGTGTAGCTGAGCGCGGACAAGGGGGACTCCAAAAACGCTGGGGGTACGGGAGGGATGTGGGGTGCGGGGGGCCGAGGAACCCCGGGGGCAGGGGGAGCGGAGGTCGGGGGCGCGGGGCCTCTAGAAGGGCTGTGGGCCGTTGATCGGGATGTGGTACTCCTCCGCCGCTTCGAGGTCCGTCACGGCGGCTTCGTAGGAACCGTCCTGGATGTTCTCCGCGAGGATCCTCGCGTGCTCCTTGACGTCGACCATGTGCTGCGCGTGGTCCTCCCCGAAGGAACCCCAACCGGTGATGCCCGGCGCGGGGCTCACCGCGCTCTTGGCCGCCTGGACCGCCTCGTCGAAGTCGGTCGGCAGGTCCCTGAGCCGGCCCGCCGCGTCCGCCGAGGCCGAGCCGCCCGCATAGGCGTCGTCCGCGTTCACACCAGTGCCACCGGACACAGGCTCACCCACTTCCCTGTTCTGAGTTGCGAAGACGTTCCGGCACAACCGGAACCATCAGCCGTATTCAGTCGATAATCGGAACCCAAGATATCCAGCCCCGAAGGCGGTTCGGGCGGACGGTCCCCTGTTCGGAGGCATGGTTGACGGTGTGGCCGGAAGTGGCCACGGGGATGGTGGGGGCCCGTGTCGCGTGCAAGCACGGAAGGGGAGGGCCGCCCTCACGGCCCTCCCCTCCGTCTCCTCTTCCCCTCCCATGGGTGTCCTCGGGCCGTGGTCAGCCGACTCCGCGCCGGGCCGGAACCCCGGCGGCTCGTCCGCCGACCCCCGGAGTGCCCTGCGGCCCCGCCCCCTCCACCTCGTCCACCGGAAGGGGAACCCGCGGGTCGACGAGCGCCCACACGGTGAGCGGGTGTCCGGGTTCGCCGGTCCACCCCCAGTCGGCGGCCAGCCGTTCCACCAGGAGCAGGCCGAAGCCGCCGCCCACCTCGGGGACGCTGTGCGGCGCGCCCGCGGGGGCGCCGTCGTCGGTCACGGCGACCCGGAACACGCCCCGGCTCTCCGACATCTCCATGCGCACCCGCCCGCACGGCCGCCCCGAGGCGCTGTGGCGCAGGGCGTTCGTGTGGAGTTCGGAGAGGACGGCCATCAGCGGGTAGGCGCGGTCGTGGCCGAGCCTGGTCCCGTTCCGGCACCAGGCGCGCGCGGAGGCCACCTGTTCCGGCAGCGGCCCCCAGCTGACCGTGCGGACGCCCGGAACGCGGGGCGCGATCCTCCGGGGGAGTTCCGCCCGCCACCGGTCCCCGCCGCGCCCGTGCCCGCTGTTCATCGCCGTCACTCCCTTGACCTGGGCTTCGCCGTCCTTGGTCAGCTTGGCGAGGGGCCGTGTCCTCCGCCTCCTCCCGTGGCGTTTCCGCGAAAGTCCATTCGCGCGGATGGAGTTCTTGCGAAACTCCATCGGGTGAACGGAAATCACGGTAGTACCGTTTTGTCCCTTTCTTGTGTGCAAATATCAGGCATGACGAAGGCGATCACGGATGTCCGCGAGCGGTGGGGCGCGATCCTCAAGGAGCGTCGCGACGCCGCCAGACTGACCCAGGAGACGCTGGGCCGGGCCCTGGGTGTGAAGGGTTCGGCGGTGTCCAACCTGGAGTGCGGCCGGACCTCTCCGACCGAGGACGTCCTCGCGACGCTGGACGAGGCCCTGGGCACGGGTGACGAGCTGGCGAGGCTGTGGGACGACCTGTCCAGGGCGGGCAAGATCCCGTGGCTGGGCCAGATGGAGGACCTGGAGAAGAAGGCCGCCTCCATCCTGGAGTTCCACCCGTTCCTGGTGCCCTCGCTGCTCCAGACCACGAGCTACGCGACGGCGGTCATGCGCGCCGTCACGCCGTGGGAGCCGCCGGCCAGGACCGAGGCGAGCGTGCGGGACCGCATCGCCCGGGGCGAGCGCTTCCAGAGTGCGGAGACCCCCGTGATGATGGTGGTGATCGGCCGGGCGGTTCTGATGGAGCCCGTCGATTCCGGGCCGATCATGCGCGAGCAGCTCCAGCACATCCACGCTCTCGCCGGAAGCGAGCGGATAACCTTGCAGATCACGGATGAACCCCTGCATCCCGGGCTGGTCGGCCCGTTCACCGTGCTCGACCCCTCCCCCGACCGGGAGATCGTGTACGCGGAGTCGGCCTACAAGGGCCAGTTCGTGCACGACGCCGACGCCGTGGGAGAGTTCAAACTGAGGTTCCACCGCCTGCAGGCAGCGGCGATGTCCCCGGCGCGGTCGCTGCGGCTGGTCGAAGAGACGATTGAGGGATTCCCGCCATGAGTGACGTCCAGTGGCACAAGAGCAGCTACAGCGGAGGCTCGCACCAGAACTGCGTCGAGGTCGCCGAGGGCCCGGCCGCCACCCTGGTCCGCGACACCCAGAACCGCGACCTCGGGCACCTCAGCTTCGGCAGCCCCGTCTGGTCCGGGTTCCTCGCGACCGTCAAGGGCGACCGCTAGCCGACCCCGTACGACGACGGCCTCCGCTCCCCCCGGGGAACGGGGGCCGTTCTGCGTTCAACACCCCAAGAGACCCATTCGCCACTTTCGCGAGAAATGCTCTTCCACCCACCCCACCTGGGATAACATTCCCCCCGCCAACTTCCCCCGCCTTTCTTCCCCGAAAAGCCCCCACCCCCACCCCGCCCCCTCTACTCTGGCCTCGAACACACAACTCAACAGCCAAATGGCCCCGCGACGGATACAACCGCCCGGGGCCGTGGCCAGCAACTTCAACACTTTTACAGACAAGGATTGCCAGCATGCGCCAGTTTAGCGCTGCCCTTCTGAGCCGTGCCCTCGGCCCGCTCACGGCCCTCCTCACACCCCCGCGCGGACGCCACTCCGCTGCCGCCGCGCGCCGTCGCCGCCGCTCCACCCGCGTCCGCCGCTACGCGCCCGTCCCCGCTCCCGCCCCCGCGACGGTCGGGGCCGTCTCGCCTCCGCAGGCCGTCCCGGTCGCCGGGTCCTCGAATCCGCTCCTCCCCGCGCCCCGCCTGACGCCTCCGCCCGAGCGGCTCCCCGCCGACGAGCTCGCCCCCGTCCGGCCCTACTTCGATGCCCACGAGCACGAACTCGACCGTGTCCGGGAGGAGGCCGCCGCGCGCCTGCGCCGCTGGACCGCCAGGGCCGCTCCTCCGCCCGGGGACCTGCTCGCCACGGCCCCCTTCGCCCCGGCCCCGGCCCCGGTCGCGGTCCCCGCGCCGCGCGCGCCCCTGGCCGCCTGCGAGGACCCCGACGACTGGCGCGCCTTCGCCCGCCTGACCCGCGTCTGGCTCGACCAGCAGGCCCGCAAGGACGTGGCGGCATGAGGCCCCTCGTCCACTGGGAGCACCGCATGTACTCCGGCGACTTCCGCGAACTCCCCCTGGTCCGGGCGCACCTCGCCCACGACCTCGCCGGGTTCGACCCGGACCTGGTCGGGACCCTCCAGCTGTGCCTGTCGGAGCTGTTCGCGAACACCCTCAAGTACACCGACTCCGGCACCGCGCACGGGGAGGTCCTGCGCGCCCTGTCCATGCCCGACCGCGCCACGCTGCGCCTCTCCGTCAGCGACTCGGGAGGCGGTGACGGCGTCCCGCGCATCCCGGCCGGGCGCAGCGACGACGAGTGGGGCCAGGCCGAGGGGCAGCGGGGCCTGCTGCTGGTGGAGAACCTGTCGCGGAGGTGGGGCCATCACCCGCTCGGGCCGTGGGGCGACCTGGGCACCGGCGTGTGGGCCGAGTTCGACGCGGACCCGGACGCCGTCCCGTCCGGCCTGCGCCCCTACGTCTTCACCCACGACTGACGTGCTCCGGGCCGGGCGGGAGCGCGCCCCCGCCCGGCCCGGTCGCGGGGCAGCTGCCCCGCGACCGAAAGGGTGCGAGGCCCCGCGACCGCCCGACCGAAAGGGTGCGCGGCCCCGCCCCTCCTCCCCGCCCCCTCCGCCGTGATCTTGTACCTATAGCGAGATTCGGCGCCGAGAACGTCTATAAGTACAAGATCATCCAGGTCAGGGGCTCACGCGCCCCACCCGCAACGGTTCCGGCCAGCCCCTCAGAAGGGGCTATCGGCCCCGGTCAGCTCCAGGCTCGCCTTCCACAGGTCCTGGACGGCCTGCTCGTCGTAGGCCTGGCCGTTGGCGCGCATCTCCTCGGTGCCGTTGAAGAAGAGTCCCGTGGTCCCGGACAGCTCCGGGTCGGTGACGAGCCGGCGGGTGGCGGCCACCCCCTGCTCCAGGGTGTCGACGCTGTGGTCGGTCATGTCCCGGACGATCTTGGTCGGCATGAAGGTCGCGGGGTGCAGGCTGTTGACCGTGACCTCGTCGGCGGGCAGCCGCGCGGCCAGCGCGAAGCCGGACATGATCTGGGCGAGCTTGCTCTGGCGGTACGCCCGGGTCCCGGTGTAGTCGCGCTCCAGCATCAGGTCGTCGAAGTCGAGCGGGGTCTGGCCGAGGGAGGCGACGTTGACGACACGGGCCGGGGCCGAGTCGCGCAGCAGCGGCAGGAGTTCGAGCGTGAGCAGGAAACCGGAGAGGTAGTTGACGGCGAGGCGCAGCTCGTGTCCGTCGGAGCTGGTGCGGCGGTCGCGCCCGTCCGGCTCCCCGGACCCGATACCGGCGTTGCTCACCAGGACGTCGAGGCGGCTCTCCGTGGCACGGATCTCGGCGGCCATGCGGCGGACCTGGCCGAGGTCGGCCATGTCCGCGACCACCGTGCGCGGCCTGGCCGCGCCGCCCGACCCGATCCGGTCCGCGATCCGGTCGAGTTTCTCCCGGCTGCGCCCGTGGAGGACGAGGTCGACGCCGTCGGCCGCCAGGTCTTCGGCCAGGCCGAGGCCGAGGCCGTCGGTGGCGCCGGTGATGAGGACGGTGCTGGAACGGGTCACTGCGGATCTCCTGATTCGCTGGCTGTACCGGCGGGGGCGGGGCGTCTGCGCGGGGACGGCGGGGCGTTCGTCGGCGGGGCCGTCTCCCGGGCCGCCGTGTGCCCACCACGCGACACCATAAGGCATCGAACCCGTTATCGAGAGCTGTCACCCCCGCGCCGGACGTCCGCGCCCTGATCGGCACGGCGACACGCCGCCCCGGCCCTGGCGCCATCCCCGAGAAACAAGTGGGGGCGGGACGCGTG
>NZ_JBSHDN010000121.1:0-19610 GCF_053616335.1 Nocardiopsis sp. NPDC055824 | reverse complement strand
GCGCGCGGGGGCCCGGCCCCGGGGCCCCGGCTCCCGCGCGCCGTCAGGGTGTCCACGGGGTGGCCCAGAAGGCGACCTCGTGGCGCATGCCCTCCAGGAAGAAGCGCTCCGCGCGCTCCGGGTCGGGGCGGGCCTCCTCCAGCATGCGCCCGTACCGCTCCGTCAGCCGCGTGAAGCCGGGATCGGCGTAGGTG
This sequence comes from Nocardiopsis sp. NPDC055824, assembly GCF_053616335.1. Taxonomy (NCBI): domain Bacteria; kingdom Bacillati; phylum Actinomycetota; class Actinomycetes; order Streptosporangiales; family Nocardiopsidaceae; genus Nocardiopsis; species Nocardiopsis sp. NPDC055824. The sequence goes on along the minus strand of NZ_JBSHDN010000121.1, from coordinate 19,416 downwards.
TCGACCCACCGCCGGTAGCGCGGCTCCTCCGGGCGGTTCCCGGCGAGCGCCAGCCCCAGCTGGTTGTAGCCCCACATGCAGGGGTAGACGGCGGCGAGGCCGTCCCGGTAGTCGGCGGCGGCGTCGAGGAGCCACGACGTGTACGCGGCGCAGGCCGGGCCCTTGTCCTTCACGGTCAGGTCCGCGCCGAACTCCCCGGAGAGGGAGCGGTGCAGCTCCAGCTCCTCGTTGAGGGTGCTGTGCGCGATGCCGACCAGGTCGGCGAGGTGGCCGTCGGGCGCCTGCCAGGCCAGGCGGGAGAAGGCGCGCGCGTAGTCGAGCAGGTAGAGGTGGTCCTGCTCCAGCCAGTAGCGGAAGGCGCGGTCGTCGAGGTCTCCCCGGGAGATGCCCGCGACGGTCGGGTGCGCCAGCTGCTCGGCGACCAGCGGTCGCCCGATCTCGTGAAGTCGTTCGGTGATTCCCACGCCCGAAGTGTCCCATCCGGGCGTATCCGTGCGTGCGGCGGCCGTCCCCGGCGCCACACCGTCCGATCGGACTCCCGGTGACGATCGGTTCACGATCTCCCCGCCCGGGACCGCCGTCCGGGGCGGAGCCGCGCCGGATACGGAAGGCCCGCCGACAGCGAAGCGGCCCTGGTCACCAGGTCTACTGGTGGCCAGGGCCGCTTCGGATAAAGTGGGCGAGGAGGGATTTGAACCCTCACATCCTTTCGGACACACGGACCTGAACCGTGCGCGTCTACCGTTCCGCCACCCGCCCGGATGACTCGCATTCAGTTGTGTGGCCAGGTGATCCGGGCTTTTCGTCCGTTTCCCCTGGCGACATGGATAAGGCTAGCACGGTCTGAACGTGGGTCGCACACCGATTTCGGCCCCTCCTCCGGGGCCTTCCCGGACCCCCTCCCGGGGGTGCGCCTGAAACCAGGGACACCCGGGCCCGGTTACGATCGTCTACACATACGAAGTGGAGTACAAAAGGGAGGTACCTCGTGGGAGTGCTCCAACGCTTCGAGCGCAGGCTTGAGGGCATGATCGAAGGCACCTTCGCGATGGCCTTCAAGTCCGAGCTCCAGCCGGTCGAGGTGGCGAGCGCCGTCCAGCGTGAGATGGACGAGCGGGCAGCCATCGTCGCCCAGGGCCGCACCCTGGTCCCGAACGACTTCATCGTCGAGCTCGCGGCCAGCGACAAGGAACGGCTCGAAGTCTACGCCGACAGCCTCGGCCAGGAACTGTCCAAGCTCGCCCGTGACTACGCGACGGAGCAGGGCTACTCCTTCGTCGGTCCGGTCCGGGTCCACTTCAGGTCCGACGAGGGCCTCAAGACCGGCCGCTTCCGCATCCGCTCCGGCGTCGTGCGCGGCACCATGGTCGGTCCGGAGGGAGAGGTCCGACAGCCCGTCGGCGACCCCGGCCAGCCCGCCGGCCAGCAGCAGAGCGGGCGTCCGCGCCTGCTGATCTCCCCGGGCGGCGCCACCGCGGAGGGCAGCATCGCCAGCCACGGCATGCAGCAGTCCTTCGAGCTGACGACCCCGGTGACCCTCCTGGGCCGCGGCACCGACTGCGACCTCCGACTGGTCGACAACGGTGTCTCCCGTCACCACGTCGAGATCCGCCTGGACGGGGACGAGGCCGTCCTCGTGGACAAGGGGTCCACGAACGGGACCTTCGTCAACGGCCAGCAGGTCAGGCAGGCCCGTCTGGTGGACGGCAGCAGGATCAGCCTCGGCCGCACCACCATGACGTTCCGACGCGACTGAGAACCCCGCCACAATCGACCGATCAGGCCCGGCGCGAACCGCAACCAACACCGTTCCGTCGGCGTCTGACAGGTCGTACCCGGGGCGGGTCGAATACGGACCTGCTGTCGGATATCCGGTCGGGAAGGTAGTCTCCGCGAAGACCTGACCGATCGGGCACACGGACCGCGGCCGCAGGCCGCGACCAGCGACCTCGACACTCACCGACCCGAAGGTGGGGAAGACACGGTGGCGGCGCCGATGACCGCTACCCCGGCCGAAGCACGACAGGGGCTGAAGAGCAGTTCGATGTCCAACTTGACCCTCATATTGATCAAGATCGCGTATCTCGCGGTGCTTTGGCTGTTCGTCCTCACGGCGGTCGGCGTCATTCGCACGGACCTCTTCGGCCCGTCCAAGAAGAAACCGCGGAAGAAGCCCCGGCCCGGCCCGCGCCCCGCCCAGCGCAGGGAGGCGCCCGCCCCCTCCCACTCCCAGGCCCGGCCTCAGCGCAAGCGCCGCAACGAGCCGACCGTGCTGGCCGTGACCCAGGGGTCCCTCTCCGGCACCACCGTCGACCTGGGGTCCCAACCCATCACCATCGGACGCGCCCCCGACTCGACGCTCGTCATCACCGACGACTACGCCTCGGGCCGGCACGCGCGCGTCTACTCCGAGAACGGCCGCTGGTTCGTCGAAGACCTCAACTCGACCAACGGCACCTACCTCGGCCAGCAGAAGCTGAACCGCCCCCAGCCCATCACGGTGGGTCAGCCCATCCGTATCGGCAAAACCGTCCTGGAACTGCGCAAATGACAATCGCTCTCCGATACGCGGCGTACTCCGATGTTGGATGCCTCCGCGAAGGCAACGAAGACTCCGGCTACGCCGGCCAGCACCTCCTCGCTGTGGCCGACGGCATGGGCGGTTACGCGGGCGGTGAGGTGGCCAGCTCCATCGCGATCTCCTCGATCCGCCGCCTCGACTCCGAGACCCACACGTCGGACGAGATGCCCGAGGTCCTCCAGCGCGCCGTCGAGCAGGCGAACGCCTCCCTCTCCCGCCGGATCATGGAGGAGCCGCAGCTGGAGAACATGGGCACCACCCTGACGGCCATGCTGTGGTCCGGCGCCCGCGTCGCGCTCATCCACATCGGCGACTCGCGCGCCTACCTGCTGCGCGGCCCCCGCTTCGAGCAGATCACCCACGACCACACCCTGGTGCAGACCCTGGTGGACGAGGGCAAGATCACCGAGGAGGAGGTCGCCACGCACCCGCAGCGGTCCCTCATCCTGCGCGCCCTGGACGGCAAGAGCCCGGTCGACCCCGACATCTCCATCAACGACGCCAAGGTCGGCGACCGCTACATGCTCTGCTCCGACGGGCTCTCCGGGGTGGTCAGCAAGAAGACCATCCACGAGACCCTCGCGACCGAGTCCGACCCGCGCGGGGCGTCCAAGAAGCTCATCGAGCTGGCCATCCGCGGGGGCGGCCCGGACAACATCACCGTGGTCGTCGCCGACGTCATCGAGACCGACACCGACCGCGAGGGCCCCACGCCCGCCGCCCAGGTCGTCGGCGCCGCCGACCAGCAGCCCGACGCCGCGGAGCAGGGCAACGACTCGCCCGCGAGACGGGCGCAGGAACTGCGCGGCACCGGCGGGGACACCGCCGAGATGGACCCCGTGCGGGACGACGCCCCGGGCGAGCCCGCCTTCCAGGAGCAGTACGGCGGCTACGACGGCTACGAGTCGCCGCCGGCCGACCGGCGGGGCCGCTCCGAGCCCGACGCCGAGTACCGCACCAGGCGCTGGTGGCCGATGGTGCTGGTGTTCGTGGTCGTGGTCGCGGTCGTCGCCGGGGCCACCTACTACTTCGGCCGCCAGTACGTGGACAGCCAGTACTACGTCGGCCCGTCCTCCAGCGGCAACGTCGCGATCTACCAGGGCATCAACACCGACATCGCCGGCTTCAGCCTGTCGGACGAGCTGGAGGACACCGAGATCGCCCTCGACTCCCTGGCGGACGCGGACCGCGACGCCGTGGAGAACACGATCCCCGCGGAGAGCCTCGAGGCCGCGCGGGAGAGCGTCGAGAGGCTGAACCAGGGCTCGGGCCCCGCCGGCGGCGACCGGGGGACCGGCTCCGAGGAAGGGACCGGGTGAGTCCGGCTTGAGCAGCACGTCAGCACCGGAGGCGCCGACCGCGCTGCCCCCGGTCAAACGGCGCAACGCCGAACTGGTCCTCACCGTCATCGCGATCCTCATCACGATGGCGGGCATCGCGATCGCCGGACTCAACCTCAACGGCAGGGTCCCCTCCGCGATGTGGACCGTGGGCCTGACCTTCGGCGCCCTCTCCGCCGTCGCCCACGTGGCGATGCGCTTCCTCGCCCCCTACGCGGACCCGCTGATCATGCCGTGCGCCCTGTTCCTGAACGGGATCGGCGTGGCGATGATCTGGCGCCTGAACGCCTCCCACGAGGAGAACATCGAGGGCGCCGGCGTCGGCATGCAGCTTGTCTGGACCGCGGTCGGCCTGATCTGCTGCTTCCTGATCATCGTCTTCCTGAAGGACCCCCGGATCCTTCAGCGCTACACCTACATCAGCGCCCTGGTCGCGATCGTGCTGCTGATGCTCCCGATCATCCCGGGCCTGGGCCACGCCGTCTACGGCGCCCAGCTGTGGATCAAGATCGGTCCGTTCACCATGCAGCCGTCGGAGTTCGCCAAGATCGCCCTGGTGATCTTCCTGGCGTCCTACCTGATGAGCAAGCGCCAGGTGCTGCAGATCGTCGGCAAGCCGATCAAGGTCGGCCGCTTCACCCTCATCGAGCTGCCCCGCGCCCGCGACCTGGCCCCGATCCTGGTCGGCTGGCTGCTGGCGATCGGCATGCTGGTGGTCCTGCGCGACCTGGGCACCTCCCTGCTGCTCTTCGGCACGTTCCTGGCGATGCTGTACGTGGCCACTCAGCGCTCCTCGTGGGTGACCATCGGCCTGGTCATGTTCGCCGGCGGCGCGACGCTCGCCTACTTCCTCTTCTGGCACGTCCGGGCCCGCGTCAACATCTGGATCAACACGTTCGACCAGGAGGTCTACGAGGCGGTCGGCGGCAGCCAGCAGCTCGTGGAGGGCCTGGTCGGGATGGCCTACGGCGGGCTCTTCGGCACGGGCATCGGCGGCGGCCAGGCCCACAACACCTTCGCCGCGGACAGCGACTTCATCCTCGCGTCCATCGGGGAGGAGCTCGGTCTGACCGGTCTGCTGGCCGTGCTCATGGTCCTCGGCCTCCTGGTGGAGCGCGGCATGCGCATCGCGCTCGCGGCGACCGGACCGTTCAACAAGCTTCTGACGAGCGGCATCGCGTTCGTCCTCGCATACCAGGTGTTCATCGTGCTCGGCGGCATCTCCCGCGTCATCCCGCTCACCGGTTCCACCACGCCGTTCATGGCCGCCGGCGGTTCGGCGCTGATGGCGAGCTGGATCATGATGGGCATCCTGCTCCGCATCAGTGACAACGCGCGCCGCCCGGCACCGCAGTCGATCCAGGACGAGGGCGCGACCCAGGTGATCCGACGATGAACACACCCATCCGCAGGCTGAGCGTCTTCGCCCTGATCCTCATCGGGATCCTGATGCTCAACATCACCTGGATCCAGGGCTTCCAGGCGGACTCCATCCGCGCCGACCCGCTCAACCGGCGCACGTACAGCGAGCGCCTCAGCGAGCCGCGCGGCCCCATCCAGGTCGCGGGGGAGAACGTCGCCTTCTCGGAGAACGTCTCCCCGGAGGGCGAGCCCGCCCGCTACCAGCGCGAGTACACCGGCGGCGGCCTGTACACGCCGATCGTCGGCTCCTTCCGCACGTACGGCGCCTCCGGTGTCGAGGACACCGAGAACACCCTGCTCGACGGGTCCGACGACCGCCTGGCCGTGCGCAACTTCCGCGACATCATCACCGGCCGCGAGCCCGAGGGGGCGCAGGTCCAGCTGACCCTCGACCCCGAGGTGCAGGAGGCCGGCTACGAGGCCTTCGCGGGCCTGGGCGGCAAGAACGGCGCGGCCGTCGCGATCGACCCCAGCACCGGGGCGGTCCTGGGCGCGGTGTCCTACCCGTCCTACGACGCCAACGAGGTCGTCAGCATCACCGACCTCGAGGACGCCACCAACAACTACGTGGCGCTGGAGAACGACCCGGCCAAGCCGCTGCTCAACCGGGCCCTCAACGAGCGCTACCCCCCGGGGTCGACGTTCAAGGTGGTGACCGCCGCGGCGGCCATCGAGACCCTCGACGCGAGCCCGGACAGCACCATGGACGCGCCCGACCGGCTGTCGCTGGGGCACGACCTGCCCAACGCCACCCCCGGCGGGACCTGCAACGGCGGCCAGCCCGACACCCTGGCCCACTCCATCCAGATCTCCTGCAACACCTCGATGGCCAACTGGGCGATCGAGATGGGCGGCACCGCCCTCTCGGAGCAGGCCACCAAGTTCGGGTTCAACCCGCCGGAGGGGGAGGAGCTCGAGATCCCCCTCGGCGTGACCCCGAGCTTCGCGCCCCCGGAGGAGGACCGCAACATCCTCGGCCGCGCCGGCATCGGCCAGTCCAACGTCGAGGCGACCCCGCTCCAGATGGCGATGGTGGCCGCGGGTGTGGCCAACGGCGGCGAGGTCATGCGACCCTACGTGGTGGACGCGGTACGCGACTCGGACCTGTCCGTGATCACGCAGACCAGTCCGGAGAGCTACTCCCAGGCCGTCAGCGCCAGTACCGCCCAGGACCTGACCGAGATGATGGTCCTGGTCACGGGCGAGGGCGGTTCGGGTACCAACGCGGCGATCCCCAACGTCCAGGTGGCCGGCAAGACCGGCACCGCCGAGACGGGCACGGAGAGCACACACAACTGGTTCATCGGTTTCGCCCCCGCCGACGACCCGCAGGTCGCCGTCGCGGTCGTCGTCGAGTTCGGCGGCGGCAGCGGAAACGAGCTCGCCGCTCCGATCGCCCGTCAGATGATGGAGGCAGTGGTTCAGTAGTGAGTGCCTACGAGCCGTCTTCCCGGAACGGTCCCGGTGATCTCACCGGGACCGTTCTGAGCGACCGTTACCGCCTGGAGGAACAGGTGGGTTCGGGAGGCATGGGTACGGTCTGGAAGGCCACCGACACCCTGCTCAACCGGCCCGTCGCCGTGAAGCTCCTCCACCCCTCGCAGATGGCCGAGCCCACCGCGCGGGAGCGGTTCCGCACCGAGGGCCGGATCACCGCCGGCCTCTCGCACCCCGGGATCGCGCAGGTCTTCGACTACGGCGAGGAGGACGGCCGCGCCTTCCTGATCATGGAGCTGGTGGTCGGCAACCCCCTCTCCCAGGTCCTGCGCGAACAGGGCCACCTCAGCCCGGACCAGACCCTCGACTTCGTCTGCCAGGCGGCCAAGGCGCTCGCGGCGGCGCACGCACGCGGTGTGGTGCACCGCGACATCAAGCCGGGCAACCTGCTGGTCACCCCGGACGGGCAGCTCAAGCTGACCGACTTCGGCATCGCCCGCGGCGACATGTCGGTGACCCTCACCCAGACCGGCATGGTCATGGGGACCGCCCAGTACATCTCGCCCGAGCAGGCGTCGGGCCGCCCGGCGACCTCCTCGTCGGACCTGTACGCGCTCGGCGTGGTGGCCTACGAGTGCCTGGCCGGGACCCCGCCGTTCACCGGCGACAGCCCGGTCGCGCTGGCGCTCGCCCACACCCGCGACGAACCGCCGGAACTCCCCGACGACATCCCGGCCGACATCGACGACCTGGTGACCTCCCTGCTCCTCAAGGAGCCCGAGGAGCGGCCGGCCTCGGCGAGCGAGGTCGCCCACCTGGCCGCGGTCATCCGCTCCAACGCGGGCACCGGGCCGCCGACCCCCTCCGCGGGGTTCAACGGCATGGCCCAGACCATGGTGGTGGGCGCGGTCCCCGACCCCGGGACGGGGCCGGTGTCCCGGCGAACCGCCGGTCAGGCGGCTGTGACCCCGGTGGGGGAAGAGGACTCCGCTAGGCTTGCAGGGTCCTCCGAACGCCGGATCAGCGCCTCCGTGGTGCTCGCCGCGGTCGCGGCGACGGTCCTGATCGTCGCCGCGGTGGTGGCCGGCTTCCTCTACGGGGGCAACCGCGAGGTGGACCCCGTGCGTGACGCGGTGGAGCCGCCGGCCACGAGTCCTTCGCCGTCCTCCTCACCTTCGGAGGAACTGGAGGAGTCCGCCCCGGTGGACGTCCCCGTGGTGCCGGACAACCAGCCGGACTGGTCGCCGGAGACGGAGTCGTCCCCGACGACGGAGCCATCCCTCCCGGAGGAGGACGAAGAGGAGAGCAGTCCTCCCGAGGGCGGCGAGGACGACGGGTCGGAGGAGGAGACACCGGGCGAGGAGGAACCCCCGCCCCCGGACCCGGGTGGCGAGGACAACGGCGGAGGACCTCCCCCCGACAGCATCTCGATACCGAGGCAATGAGCGAGAGACGCTCAGGGTAGGCGGCGGCCCACGGGCGGCTTCCGGAAGACACAAGGATCAGTGCACGACATGTCCCAGCCCCGGCTCCTTGGCGGACGCTACGAGCTCGACGTCGTCGTCGGGCGCGGTGGCATGGCCGAGGTCTACCGCGCGCGCGACCTGCGGCTCGACCGGCTCGTCGCCATCAAGACCCTCCGACACGACCTGGCACGCGACCACGTGTTCCAGGCGAGGTTCCGGCGTGAGGCCCAGTCGGCCGCCTCGCTGAACCACCCGGCCATCATCGCCGTCTACGACACCGGCGAGGACATGGTCGAGGGGGTGTCCATCCCCTACATCGTCATGGAGTACGTGGACGGGCGCACCCTCAAGGAGCTCCTGGACGACGACCGCAGGCTCCTGCCGGAACGCTCCGCCGAACTGGTCGACGGCATCCTCAAGGCGCTGGAGTACAGCCACGACAACGGGATCGTCCACCGTGACATCAAGCCCGCGAACGTGATGCTGACCCGCAACGCCGAGGTCAAGGTGATGGACTTCGGCATCGCCCGGTCGATGAACGACGACCAGGCGACCATGACCCAGGCCTCGCAGGTCATCGGCACCGCCCAGTACCTGTCGCCCGAGCAGGCGCGCGGTGAGCGGGTGGACCCCCGCAGCGACATCTACTCGACGGGCTGCGTGCTCTACGAGCTCCTCACGAGCCGGCCGCCGTTCACCGGCGACTCCCCCGTGTCGATCGCCTACCAGCACGTGCGCGAGGACCCGGTGCCGCCGACCGAGGTGGACCCGCAGATCCCCGACTGGCTGGAGGACATCACCCTCCGGGCCATGACCAAGGACCGCGAGGAGCGCTACCAGAACGCCGCCGAGATGCGGGCGGACATCCAGCGCGGCCTGGCGGGGATGCCCACGCAGGCGGGCACCATGGCGATGGCCACCGCCGGGGCGACGACGGCGCTCCCCCCCGCGAACGACCGGTACGACGACTACGACGACCGGTACGAGGACGACCGCTACGACGACGATCGGTACGACGACGACCGGAAGAAGGGCGGCGCCGGCAAGGCCGCCCTCTGGGTCCTCCTCGCCGTCGGCGTGATCGCCTCCCTGATCCTGGTGTTCGTCCTGTTCAACCGGGGTCCCGCCGAACCGGAGACGGTGCCGGTGCCGTCGGTCGCCGGATCCACCGAGGAGGAGGCCCGGGCGGCCCTCACCGAGGCGGGCTTCGAGGACGTCACCTCCGAGCCCCGGGCCGACGACGAGGTCGAGGAGGGCACGGTCATCGAGACCGACCCGCCCGCCGAGAGCGAGACCGCGGTGACGGAGGAGATCGTCCTCTTCGTCTCCTCCGGGCCGGGCGACGTGGCGATCCCCTCCGTGGAGGGCCAGAGCGAGGCCGACGCCGTCAGCACCCTGAACGAGGCGGGCTTCGAGAACGTCACCCCGGAGCAGAGGTCGGACGACAGAGTCGCCGAGGGCAGCGCCATCGGCACCGACCCGCCCGCGGGCGACGACGCCTCCCCGGACACGGCGATCACGCTGTACATCTCCTCCGGACCCGAGCAGGTGGCGGTGCCCGACCTCCGCGGCATGACCCGCGGGGGAGCCGAGTCCGCCCTGGGCCAGGTGGGCCTGACCGCCTCCTTCCAGGAGCAGGAGACGGCGGACGAGCCGGAGGGCACGGTCATCTCGCAGTCGCCCGAGGCGGCGCAGATGGTCGCGCCGAACACCACGGTGACCGTCACGATCGCGACGGCCCCGGCGGAGGAGGAGCCGCCGACGGAATCCGAGGAGCCCCCGCCGGGCGAAGGGGGGACCCCGCCGGGCCAGGGGGGGACGCCGCCGGGGCTGGAGGGGCCGGACGGCTTCGTCTTCCGCCCGCAGGACTTCCGTCCGCAGGAGTGGCACCCGGCCTGGCAGTAGGAGCTCCGCGGAGCGGGACGGCGGGCCGCACCCCGAGGGGTGCGGCCCGTCCGCCGTTCCGGCCCCGTGTGGCCTGGGGCGTTCCGGGGCCGGCGGCCGCGCCCCGGATCCCGGGCGTCCCACCGGTGACGGGGGCTCCCCCCTGGGCGTAGACTGTGTTCTCGTTCCGAACCGCCCCACCGTACTGGAGCAGCGACCGTGCCCAAGTCCCGCAACGATCGCAAGAAGAAGGCTGTCTACACTCCGCCTCCTTCCAAAGAGAAGCCGAAGGTCAGTCCGCGTTGGCTCGTGCCGACGATGCTGGGCTTCTTCGCCCTCGGCATTCTCTGGATCGCGGTCTACTACATCGCGGGCGACCACGTCCCGTACATGCAGGACTGGCACAACTGGAACCTGCTGATCGGCTTCAGCGGGATCATCGTGGCCGTCGTCCTCTCCACGCGCTGGCACTGACCCCCGCCGAGCGAACGCCCGACCGACCCGACGCCCCCGGGGCGAGCGGTGTCTCGGACGTGCGCGGAACGCAGCCGTCAACGGTCGTGCGAGCCGCGCCCCTTATAGGGCCTGAACAGCCCATATCCATGTTTTCCACAGGGTTATCCACAGGCTGTGGGTAGCTCTGTTCGCCATGCCCGCACCGGGGTGGACCCACGGAACGACGTCGGCCCCGGAGGAGGACCCCCCGGGGCCGACGAGGCACCGGCCCTCAGCCGAGGACGATCACCGGCGCAGCGGCCACCAGGACCGCGAGCAGGGCGACGAGCGCGGCGACCAGGAGGGCGTGCGTCAGCGTCCGGGACGACGCCTTGGCCTGCCTGCCCGGCAGGTAGGCGAACACGGCGCCGACGGCTAGCCCGGCCACCAGCCCTCCGATGTGCGCGGTCCAGGAGATGTTCGGGACCACGAAGGTCAACACGAGGTTGACCCCCATCAGCACGAGCACCATCCGCAGGTCCAGGCCGAGCCTCTTGCCGATCACGAGCACCGCGCCGAAGAGAGCGAAGATCGCGCCGGAGGCGCCGACGGAAAGCTGCGTGGGCGCCGCCAGGAGGCTCAGCACCGAACCGGAGAGCGCGCCGACCACCCACAGGGCGAGGAACCTCCCGTGGCCCAGCCAGCGTTCCAGCTGCGTCCCGAGGACGTACAGGGCGTACCCGTTGAACAGCAGGTGGAAGATGCTGCCGTGCAGGAACGCCGCGGTGATCAGCCGGTACCACTCGCCCGTCATCACACCGCGGAGCGTCCCGTCCTCCCACCGGCCGAAGCCGAGCATGGCGAACTCCCGGATCAGCCCGGAGTAACCCGCCTGACCGATGGGGTCGGACGTGCCCAGCTGGGCGATGAACCCGGCCGCCATCAGGCCCAGGAGCGTCCAGGTCACGTAGGGCTTGGCGACGGTCCGGCCCCCGAAGGGCGTCCGGGCCCGGCGCACGCCCCGGTTCCCCTCCGCGACGCACCGGGGGCACTGGAAGCCCACCGACGCCTCCACCATGCAGTCCGGGCAGATGGGCCGTTCGCACCTGGTGCAGCTGACCCCGGTCTCCCTGTCGGGGTGCCGGTAACAGGTGCGCGGGGCCGTCGGCCCCGGTTCCGGTGCCGCACCGGACGGAGGCGGGGGCGCGGTCATGGTCTGTCTCTCACTCCTCGGTGTCCTGGCCTGCTCGTCGGTCGGCTAGCGGGTGATCTCGATGCTGTTGATCACCACGTCCTCGCGGGGACGGTCCTGGGAGTCGGTGTCGACCTTGGAGATCGCGGTGACCACGTCGTCCCCCTCGACGACCTCACCGAAGATGGTGTGGCGGCCGTCGAGCCAGTACGGCTTCTCCACGGTGACGAAGAACTGCGAGCCGTTCGTGCCGGGGCCGGCGTTGGCCATGGCCAGCAGGAACGGGCGGTCGAAGCGCAGCTTCGGGTGGATCTCGTCCTTGAAGGTGTAGCCGGGGCCGCCGCGGCCGGTGCCGAGCGGGTCCCCGCCCTGGATCATGAAGCCGTCGATGACGCGGTGGAAGATCGTGCCGTTGTACAGGCTGCTGTTGGACGGCTTGCCCGTGGTGGGGTCCATCCACTGCTTGGTGCCCTCAGCCAGGCCGATGAAGTTGGCGACCGTCTCCGGAGCCTCCTCCTCGAACAGCTTGACGACGATGGTTCCCTTGGAGGTGTTCAGCCGCGCAGTGGGCTGACCGTTGGAGTCCGACACCTACGTGCCTTTCGGTCGACTTCGTTTACGTGCTCACGTTACCCGTCCGCTTCCCGGGCTCGTCCGAAACCCGGCGGACCGTCCCGGAGCCGGGCAGTGTGGGGCGGAGCATGCCGGTGTGGTGTGAGGGACGGCGATACGTGGGAAGGAGGGGACGGAGAAGAATCCGTCCGTTGGTGTCGAAACTCCGATCGCCGACGGAGAGGACGTATGTTGAGATAACACCCGGATAACGGGGAAGGACGACGAGGAGCCGCCCATCGTGGCTCGACGCGTCGGCCACGCCGGGTGGGGACCGTAGGAACCGGTGAACGATCGAAGGAGCTGACGACGTGCCTAACACTGCCAAGCGTCGCAAGGAGGCCGAGGCGACCCTCGCCCGTCTGCAGGACCTTGCCAAGGAGCAGGCCGACCGGCTCGGCCCGTATGCCGACCAGGCACGGGACCAGGCTTCCCTGAGGCTCCTCCAGGCGCGTGGCTGGACCGCCCCCCGACTGGAGACCGCCGCGCTGCGCGTGGAGGACACCGTGGCGCCCCGCGTGGCCGGGCTCCTCAGCGCCGCGGCGCAACGCGTCGACCCGAACCCGGGTCGCAGAGGGCTGCGGCTGCTGAGCCGCGGAGGCCGCCGGATCCCCCGCGGGCTCCTGATCGGCGGCGCCGCCGTGGTCGGCGGCGTGGTGGTGTACTCGCTGATCCGCCTGCGGCAGGCGTCGCAGGACGCGGAGTGGCAGGAGCACCTGGACCAGGCCCGCGACCAGGTCCGCGAGACCCGCGAGAACCTGGAGGAGAAGGCCTCCGACGCGGCCGACAAGGCCACGGAGACCGCCAAGGCCGCCAAGGGCAAGGCCAAGGAGACCGTCCGCGCCGCCTCGGGCGACAACCGCGCCAAGGAGAACGGGCGCCCCGGCCGGTAGAGGCCGACCGACGGGTGCCCGGCAGGACGACGACACGACGACAGACGGACCACCGCGTCCGGCGGCGAGGGCGACCGGCCCCCGCCGACGCGGCGGTTTCATCCCTTCCGGCCGGGGCGGGTCCTCCCGCCCCGGCCCCGTCGTGCCGGGACCGGGGACGTGGGCCGGCTCAGTCGTCCTTGAGGAAGCGGTAGGGCGTCGGGTAGCGCCAGTTCCGCCCCGTGAGGCTGGCCACGGACGCGATGACCGGCAGGACGGCCCAGCCCAGGGCGATGGCGACGACCACGACGATCGGCAGGACCAGCCAGGCGAGCAGGAGGCTCGCGATGCCTCCGACGAGGCAGAAGAGCTGGAAGTTGAGGGACTCCATGGCCTGGCGCCGGACGTACGGAGAGATCTTGTCGCTGGCCAGGAACAGCACCAGGGGCGCCACCACGGGGAAGAGGTAGTTGCCGCCGTGCCCGACCGCGGCCACCACGCGTTCGACGGGGGTACTGGGCAGGGGCTCCCTGGGTCCGGGCCTCTGCCCGCCGCCTCCGCCGGGCGAGCCGAACGGGGACGCCCCCGATCCGGCGGTGGAGCCCTGAGGCGCCACTCCGAGGTCCTCGGTCAGAGGGGCCAGGTCGGCGCCGAACTTGGCCTTCATGGCCTTGCCGGTCCGCTCGTCGAGTTCCTCCTCGTCGAGCTGGCCCTGGCTGAAGGCCTCCTGCAACACCTGGATGACGGAGTCGCGTTGCGCGTCGGTGAGGCGAATCTGCGGCTGGGCCTGCGGTTCCCAGGGGCGTCTCGCCGGATACTGAGGGTCCTGCACAGCCACTCCCACTCCCAACGACGACGGGAGCACGGCCCAGTTCAGCCGTACTCCCACCATCATGCGTCACAGGTTCGGCCACCGCCATCGGGGCCGTCCCTGATCCTCCCCTGATCCTGCCCTCCCCCCTGGGGTGGAGGCGGACCACGACTTTCGTCTGCCCGACCGGGTCCGGGGACGCCCCTTCCCCGGAGGCCGGTCCGGCTCAGCCGCCCGCGCCGCGGATCAGGCCCGCACCACGACCGGGACCGGGGCCGCCTCCGCCACGTGGACCGGAACGGCCACGGGGGCGGCATCGGCCTCCGCGGCAGGGGTCTCCGCGGCGGTGCCGACCGGCGCGACGGCCCCCGAGCGGAGGTCGTCCTGCCGGGCCTGCTCCGCCTCGTAGCGGCGTTCGGCACTGGTCAGCAGCTCGTACCAGTTGACCACGTCCTTGCGGCGACGCAGGAGGGCACGGCGCTCGCGTTCGGTCATGCCTCCCCAGACACCGAACTCGATACGGCTGTCCAGCGCCTCCGCCAGGCACTGGGTACGCACCGGGCATCCCCGGCAGATCAGCTTGGCGCGGTTCTGCGCCGCACCCTGCACGAACAGGGCGTCAGGATCGATCTCCCGGCATTTGGCACGGGCTGCCATCTTCTCATTCCACATGTTGCCCCACTCCCAAGATCAGCATGTGTGGTGATCGGAAATCCGCCGACCGGCGCGACCGTCGGCGGTGAGGAGAAGCGGACCGATCCGATGACGGGGCCGGAGCACGTACGGGGGGCCGTACGGGCCGTCTTCGGCGGTCGATCGTTTCGGCGCGGTGTCTTCCTCGTTGTCGCTGGTGTCGAAACTACGGATCGTCCCAGTTCACCAACAGACCCCAAGAGGCCTATTTCTCATATGGCCCAGTAGGACCATTGCACTGAGAGGGAGTGTCATCATACACACACGCAGAGTCACCGCATGTGGTACGGGCGGGTCCACGTAACCGGAATGAAAGGTCATGGGCAGACCATTCACCGACAAGCCCTATGACCTGCGACTTCATGCCATCCCATGAGTGACTGGCCCCACCCGGACGCGCACGGCCGAAGTGGACTCTCCGTCATCCTTCTCACCCGAACGGACTATAGGCACTCCGGGTTCGCACGCGGGCCACCTCCCCAGGGCCCCCCTTTTCACATCACGGACGGCCGAACTTTGCGCTACTCATTGGTAACCGAACACAATTCCTACTTTCGAACCCCAGGTCCCATTGAATACGGGCACATGTCCCCATTCGGGTTTTTCTCCTTATAGCACTCATAGGGCGAACACCGGTCGACGGAACCGGCGGCTGGTCGGCCGGTCCGGCGGGCGCCTTCCCCGCAAGCGCGCCCGCACCGCGCCGTCCGTTCCCGCACCACGAGGTGAGCACCGTGACCAGCCCCGACCCTGACGACGCACCGCTCACCGACCAGGGAGAGGAAGCCGTCGACCACCAGGGCGACCACATGCACCGGCAGGACGGAGAGGGGGAGAACCGGTGACGACCGACCAGATGCCCGATCCCGGCCCCCTGCTCACCCCGGCGGAGGTCGCCCGCCTGTTCCGGGTGGATCCCGAGACGGTCACCAGGTGGGCGCTCGCCGGGCGGATCGGCAGCCTCATGCCCCCGGGCGGTCACCGCCGGTTCCGTGAGTCCGAGGTGCAGGCGCCCTCGCAGGGGCACCGCACGTGACCCCCACGCGGTCGGAAGAGCCCCGGACAACCCGGCAGGCGGGACCGGACGGTCCGCTCCTGCGCCGGACGGGACGCCGGCGTTCGCGTCTACATGAGGCCGGCGCGGCGGGCCAGGATGTGGACGGTGACGACGCCGACGGCGACCAGGGCCAGGACGGCCCAGATCCACCAGGGGGTGCCCTGGGAAAGGGTGCCGATGACGGCGGTGACCAGGGCGAGAGTGAGGGTCGCGTAGGCGATCCGGACGGCGGTCTTCGTGCTCATGGTCTGCCTTCCTGCTCGGGGGGTGGTGTGTGCGATCCTGAGAGGAGGGGCGGACCCGGGGTATCTCTCTTACCCCGGGCCCTCCCGTCAGCGCTTGTTACGGCGCTTGCGGCATGACCGACGCCGTCCGGTCCACAACCGGTCCAGGGACCGGAAACGCGAAACGGGGACCCCCGGTAGGGAGTCCCCGTCACAACGTCTGGTCTGCGCGTTCTCGCTGTGGAGCCAAGGGGAGTCGAACCCCTGACCTCCGGTATGCAAAACCGGCGCTCTGCCAGCTGAGCTATGGCCCCGCGGAACCCGGGCTTCAGGCCCGGGCCGCTATGCAGAGCATACCGTCCTCGGAGGCGTCTGCGATCATGCGGTCGCCGGGGAGGACCCGTGACAGCACAAAGCCGTGGGTCGCGCCACAGGATTGTCGGCCCACCCACGTCTTCGTGTCACTGATGAGCGGGATCCGGGACGGCGCGCGCCGCGCCCACCCCCGGTTCGCCCGATGGCGCCCACCCGGCCGCTCGCGGCTGCCGGGCGGCCCGGTGGTCAGCTCTCGCTGGCCGCCGTGGCCTCGGTCCACAGGTCGAGCTCGGCGCGGTCCGCCTGGATCTTGCGGTAGACGGCGAAAGCCCCGAGGGCCACCAGCGCCAGAACGATGATCTTCTTCACTGTCTGGACCCTTTCGTTGATCCGGTGCGTGCACACGGGCTCCCGTCAGGGGACGGGGGCTCCGTGGAGAACTTTATGAGGTTGTCACCTAGCAGACTAGCAAGCCATCGGGGGCGGTCCCTGCCACGGTGGACCGATTCGCACCAACTTCTGGCGTCGATCCCCCTGCCGGGGCGCCGACGGGGTCAGGTCAGCAGCGCCATCCTCCGCAGGATCCCGATGGTGGCCTGCGGAGACGCCGCTGTGCCGGTGAGTTCGGACCATACCTGTTTGCAGGCGCGGACGGATTCGTCCGACTCCACGATCGACCCTCCCTGGGTCGCGTCGACGTAGGCGAGCGCCGACTCGTCCTCGTCGAACTCCAGGACGGAGAAGGGGCCCGCCACCCCGCGGTGGGGCCCGGCCGAGGTGGGCAGCAGCTGCACCGTCACCCGGTCGGACCCGGTCGCCAGCTCGACGATCCGGGAGGTCTGCGCCCGCAACAGCTCCAGGTCGGAACCGATCCTGTGGAGGGCGTCCTCCTCGAGGACGGCGTGGTAGCGCTCGAGTCCGCCGTGGTCGAGGACCTCCTGGCGCTTGAGGTAGGCCGCGACCATGCGGTCGGCCCCCCGGTCCCCGTGCCCCAGGGCACGGGCCACCGAGGCGGTGTAGTCGGGCACCTGGAGGAGGTCGGGGACGAGGATGCCCGCGTACGTCTGGACGGACACGGCCCCGGCCTCGTTGCCGACGTAGGCGGAGGAGAGGACGTCCTCGTACTCGGTCCACCAGGGTCGGAGCCGGGACTCCCGGACCAGGGTCAGGATGGCCTCGCGCTGACCTCCCGTCACCCCGTACAGGCGGAGGAGGGCCGCGATCTCCATGACGGAGGGCCACTTGCGGATACCCGTCTCGATGTGTCCGAGCTTGGCCGGGGACCACTCCAGCTCCTCTGCGACATCGCTGAGGGTCAGGCCGGCCTGGACTCGGCGGCGGCGGAGTTCGGCGGACAGTCGCCGACGACGAACCGTGGGGCTGGTCATGAGGCTCATCCAATGACGCAGAGCGAAGATGGTAGGACACCAGCGAAACACGGCGCCTAGCATCTAGCAATGCGTTTCTAGAAAAGAGCAGCAGATTCGATGCATTACAGGTTCCCTCCTTCCACCCTCATGGGCGGCAAACCTGCCTTTTGTCACATTAAGTAGCCAGGTTGAGGAACTGGGAGGCGCATGTTCATCATCGAACACTCCAGGTTTTGTCCTTCTCCTCAGTCACAGTGACAACATGGACCACTCAGGGTCGAACAACACGGACCGACGGAGGCAGCCGAGGAGAACACCGGCACGAAGGGACGGGAGACCGCTGGAGGGCGACCCGGGCGGAGACGGGGTTCGGCATCGCCTGTCACCTATGTCTCACCCCGATACCAGCGGGAAGAAACCGCGTACGATGCTTGAGGTGCCTGCTGCGGCAGGCGTACCCGCACACATAGAGGAAACCCATGAGCTACCCCATTGACGACGCCGAGCAGCTGATCGCGAACGCGGAGGCCCAGATGCCGCCGAGTACCCGGTCCCGTCTCATCGCGAAACTCCGCATGGGGAGGCACATCGACGAAGCGGCGACCGAACTGGGCATCACCCCGAAGCAGGTCTTCTCGACCGCGCGGGTCCTCACAGCCTTCGGCGACCAGCTCGACTTCACGCTCACCGAGCAGCGGGACCCCTCCCTGCCGCACGGCACCGTCACCGGGTACAACAAGCGGTGCCGCTGCCCCGAGTGCCGGAGCGCCCTCCAGCAGCGCGTCTGAGACGTGGCGGGGGAGGAACCCGGAAAAGGTCCGCGAGGGGCTCAGCCCCGCTTGTCCACGGTTCCTCCACCTGCGCCAACGCGGTGTTAACCCAGTCTTCTCAAAGCAATTCGGCCACCGCAGGCTTATTGGTCCGCAGGCTGGGAAAACCGCAGAGCATGAACGAGCACGTGGACTGGTCGGCGATGAGCGAAGAAGACTTCGTTGCGCTGCTGCGGCAGCTCATCGACTCCCCCGAAGCCGACGAGGACTGAGAAAAAGCGGCTCCCCAATTCCGGCCGCCTCCCCCGCGCACTTCCGAGCGCCCCACCCAGGCGCTGTCTGTGCGGGACCCCGCCCCCTGGTGCATCCGGTCCCGCTGCGACGGGCGCCTCCTCCCGGTGCCCGCGGCCGGGTCCGGGGATGAGGCGCTTCCTGTGGTGCCCGTGCCGAGATCCCGAGCACGGCAGGCACGGTCACCCCGTGCGGCGCCCCCGCCGGCCGAGGTCGGCCCGGCACCGCTCCGGGACCGCCCGCGGGACGCGGAAGAGGGCCGGTGGCGCGTCCTGCCCCCCGAAGGCTCACGTCCCCCCGACGGGCACGGGCGGGGTCGTCGGGTGTGCGGCCCCGGCGACGCGCACGGAAAGCCCTCACCCGCCTCCTGGAGGCCGTGAGCGCCTGCGGGCCCCGTGTTGTCCACAGGCGGCAGCTCGTCCACAGGCGGCATCCTCCCCTGGCGCGGCACACCCCCACTCCGCTTTCCTGGAAACAAGGGGGGACCACCCCACCCCCCCACCACCACTCCTGCCCACCACCCGATTCACAAACGCACAAACATGCGCACAAAAAAGGAGGGGGCCGCCCACAAGGCAACCCCCTCCCCTACAAAAAACCGTGGCAGCGACCTACTCTCCCACCCCACCACAGGGCAGTACCAT
>NZ_JBSHDN010000120.1:0-19634 GCF_053616335.1 Nocardiopsis sp. NPDC055824 | reverse complement strand
GGGTACCCGTTACCCCGGCCCCGCCCCCATCCCCTCCGTCCCGAGGCGCCGGGGCGGGCCGCTCTCCACTCCCACGAAAGCCACAGAGGAGAAGCACATGTCCACCGAGGCCCCCGAGGCCCCGCAGGCCCCCGAGGCCCCCCGGCGGGGGACGCTCACGTCCGGCAAGGGGCGCCTGGCAGACCCGATCTTCAAGTGGGTCGTCGCGGCCTGCGGCACCATCGTGCTGGTCATCCTGGCGCTGATGGTCATCCGGACCACGACCGAGGCCTGGCCCGTCTTCGCGAAGGAGGGGTTCTTCGGCTTCCTCATCGGGGAGGAGTGGACGGCCGGCGGCTCCCGCACGGAGATCACCGGCACCTACGGCGCCTGGCCGTTCATCTACGGCACCCTGATCACGTCGGTGATCGCGATCGCCATCGCGCTGCCGCTGTCGATCATGGTCGCCGTCTACCTCACCCACCTGGCGCCGCGCCGCATCGCCAAGCCGCTCTCCTACACGGTCGAGCTGCTCGCCGCGGTGCCCAGCGTCATCTTCGGCCTGTGGGGCCTGCACTGGTTCCTGCCCAACGTCATGCGGCCGTTCTTCGAATGGCTCGAAGGCGCGATGGGCTGGTTCTTCCTCTTCGAGGGCCCGGTGCGCGGCGTCGGCTACCTGCCCGCCGGCATCGTCCTCGCCATCATGATCCTGCCGATCATGACCGCCATCATCCGCGAGGTCGTCGCCGTCCAGCCGCTGGAGCAGCAGATGGCGGCCTACGCGCTGGGGTCGACCCGGTGGGAGGTCATCACCAAGGTGGTCCTGCCCGCCAGCTTCTCGGGCATCGTGGCCGCCGCGATGCTGGGCCTGGGCCGAGCCCTGGGCGAGACCATCGCCGTGCTGATGCTGATCGGCGGGTCCCAGGGATGGGGCGCGAGCCTGTTCGGCACCGGCAGCAGCATGGCGTCGCACATCGCCGCGACCTTCGGCGAGTCCTCGCCGGAGACCAGGACCGGGCTGATGGCGATCGGTGTCGCCCTGTTCCTCGTCACGATGATCGTCAACATCCTGGCCCGCGTCATCGTGTGGCGCCTGGGACAGTTCACGGGAGACGCCGCCGTATGAGCACCACGACCACCACCCCTCCGGCCGCACGGCCCGCCCCGCTGAGCCAGCGTCCCCCCGGCTCCGGGTTCCGCAGGTTCAAGAACCGCTCCGCGACGGTGGTCCTGACCGCCGCGATGGTCCTCGCCATGATCCCGCTGGTCCTCATCATCTTCGAGGTCACCCGGCGCGGCATCGGCGTGGTCAACCTGGACTTCTTCACCCAGACCGAGCCCCCGCCCCGCCGCGAGGGCGGCGGCTACGCGGCCGGTTTCGTCGGCACGCTGTACATCATGGCGCTGGCGGTCCTGATGTCGATCCCGTTCGGCATCGCGACGGCGGTGTACATCGTGGAGTACGGCCCGAACAGGCTGACCTCCTCGATCCGCTTCTTCACCGACGTGATGACGGGCATCCCCTCGATCTTCGTCGGCCTCTTCGTGTACGGCCTTCTGGTGATCGGCTGGGGCGGGATGGGCTTCGGCACGTTCGTGGGCGCCGTGGCGATCGCGGTGATGATGCTGCCGATCGTGACGCGCTCGGCGGAGGAGATGCTCCGCCTGGTGCCCAACGAGCTCCGCAACGCCAGCTACGGCCTCGGCGCGCGCAAGTGGCAGACCATCGTGCACACGGTGCTGCCCGCCGCCGCGCCCGGCCTGACCACCGGCTCGATGCTGGCGATAGCCCGCGGCATCGGCGAGACGGCTCCGCTGCTGCTGACGGCCTTCGGCTCGGGCCTGATCGTCACGGCCATGCAGGGCGCGCCGCAGGGCGCCGTGCCGATGCAGCTGTACCGGGGCGCCGGCCAGCCGTTCGAGGCCGGCATCGACCGCGCCTGGGGCGCGGCGCTGTGCCTGTTCGTCCTGGTCGTGCTGTTCACCATCGTCGCGCGGTGGATCGGCTCGCGGGCGTCCGTGGGCTCCCGGTAGGAAGACGCCGGGGAGCAGGGATCCAGGGGCCGCGCCGGTGTGCGCGGCCCCTTCCCGTGTCCGGGGCGTCCGGCGCTTCCCCGGAGCGCCGGGCCCCCGGTAGCCTTTCGCCGAACACACCCCGACCCCTGGAGCCACAGATGCCCACCACCGAGTACGCGGCCACGTTCGCCCTCGTCGACACCGACGGCGACGGGCGCATCTCCGCCCAGGAACTGGCGTCGCTCATGCACAACCTCGGCGACGAGTGCACCGAGGAGCAGGCCGCCGAGGTGGTCCGCTCCATGGACGGCGACGGCGACTCCCGCATCTCCCTGGAGGAGTTCGCCCGCTACATGGCGCGGAACAGGGCCTGAACCCGCCCACCGCCGGGGGCCGGCGCGGCCGGGCCGGCCCCCGGCGGACCGGTCACGGGGCCTTGGGCCCGCTGACCAGGTAGACCACGTCCGGCACGCTGTGCGAGACCGTCACCTCCATGACCTCGACCTCCGCGAAGTGCCCGCGCAGCAGGACCTCGAAGCTCTCCACCTCGTTGGCGCTCCAGAAGGCCAGGACCCCGCCGGGCGCCATCAGGCGGGCGAGCTGCTCCAGTCCCGCCGCCTCGTAGAGGCGGTTGTTGTTCTCGACCACTGTCCAGTCGGGTCCGTTGTCGGTGTCCAGGCAGATCACGTCGTAGCGGGGAGGCTTCTCCTTCGCCGACGCCGCCCCCAGCCACGCCACGATGTCGGCGTTGTGCACACGGCACCGCGGGTCCCGGTGGACGTACTCGGCGGCCTCCCCCAGTTCGCCGTCGTGCCAGGCGATCACCTGGGGTTCGAGTTCGACGACGTCCACGAGAGACACCTTGGGGTTCTCCAGGGCCTCCCTCGCCGAGAAGCCCACGCCCAGCCCCCCGATGAGGACGCGGGCACGGGAGCGGCCGTCCGGGAGGGCCGCCAGGCCGGCGCGCACCATCTCCCTCTCGGAGGTGCCGTCGCGGGTGTCCATGAGGAACACCCCGTTGCTGTAGATCTCGTAGTGGGCCCCCACGCGGCGGAGCACGAGGTCGCCCCCGGTCTCGCCGGTCACCCTCGCGAGGGTGACGGCACCGTCTTCCAGTGCGGAGAAGTCCGTGGAGGGGGCGGTGTCCGGGATTCGCTGGTTCATCTCCACATTGTGCCCGTGCCGCCCCGCACCGCCGTACTCCTCCGCACCGGCGAAGGCCCCGGACACCCGGAAACACGTGTTACGGGAAAGTTCCCCGGGTGTTGAATCCGTGATCCAATCGGTGTCTTTGTGACGCCGGCTACAACGCCTCTCCTGGGCACGATGGTCGCTACCAGACCACCGGATCCTCCCTGGTGGTTGCCAGCGAGAAGAGGAGAATGATCGGATGTCCTCTGTTCCGATCAGTAGGCAGGCGGCGCAGCCGCCCAAGCCGAAATGGACACCCCGGAGCATCGCCCTCTGGATCGCCGTCGCCCTGGTGGGAGCACTCGCGTGGGGCGTCATCGCGATCAACCGCGGCGAGGAGATCTCGGCCGCCTGGCTGATCTTCGCCGCGCTCTCGTCCTACGCGATCGGGTACCGGTTCTACGCGCGGTTCATCCAGTACAAGGTGCTGCTGACCGACGACACCCGGGCCACCCCCGCGGAGCGCCTCAACAACGGGGCGGACTTCCACCCGACCGACCGCCGGGTCCTGTTCGGCCACCACTTCGCGGCCATCGCGGGCGCCGGTCCCCTGGTCGGACCCGTCCTGGCCGCCCAGATGGGCTACCTGCCGGGCACGATCTGGATCATCCTCGGCGTCATCTTCGCCGGCGCCGTGCAGGACATGGTGGTGCTGTTCTTCTCCACCCGGCGCAACGGCCGCTCGCTCGGCCAGATGGCCCGCGAGGAGATCGGCCCGGTCGGCGGCATCGCCGCGCTGGTCGCCGTCATGGCGATCATGGTCATCCTGCTCGCCGTGCTCGCCATGGTCGTGGTCAACGCGCTCGCGGACTCCCCGTGGGGCTCGTTCTCCTTGATCATGACGATCCCGATCGCCCTGTTCATGGGGGTGTACCTCCGCTATCTGCGGCCGGGCAAGGTCATGGAGACCTCCGCCATCGGCGTGGTGCTGCTCCTGCTCGCCATCGTCGGCGGCGGCTGGGTGGCCGAGCACGCGGTGCTGCGCGAGGTCTTCCTGTTCACGCCGAACGAGCTGACCTTCGGCCTGATCGTCTACGGCTTCGTCGCCTCGGTCCTGCCGGTGTGGCTGCTGCTGGCCCCGCGCGACTACCTGTCGACCTTCATGAAGGTCGGCGTGGTCGTGCTGCTCGCGGTGTCGATCCTCGTGGCGATGCCGAAGCTCCAGCTCCCGCAGTTCACCGAGTTCGCGTTCAACGGCCAGGGCCCGGTGTTCGCCGGTTCGCTGTTCCCGTTCGTGTTCATCACCATCGCCTGCGGCGCCCTGTCCGGCTTCCACGCCCTCATCTCGTCGGGGACCACCCCGAAGCTCATCGAGAAGGAGGGCCAGGTCAGGATGATCGGCTACGGCTCGATGCTGACCGAGTCGTTCGTGGCGATCATGGCCCTGATCGCGGCCTGCATCATCGACCCGGGCGTGTACTTCTCGATGAACATGCCCGCGACCGCCCTGGGCGACAGCGTGGAGAGCGCCGCGCAGGCGGTGAGCCAGCTCGGCTTCACCATCGACGCCGCGACGCTCCAGCACACGGCCGACCTGATCGAGGAGGACTCGATCCTCGCGCGCACCGGCGGTGCGCCGACGTTCGCCCTCGGCGCCGCGTACATCTTCTCGGAGGTGTTCGGCGGGGACGCCATGATGGCGTTCTGGTACCACTTCGCGGTCATGTTCGAGGCGCTGTTCATCCTCACCACCGTGGACGCCGGCACCCGGGTGGGCCGCTTCATGCTCCAGGACACCCTGGGCAACGTGTACAAGCCCATGCGCGACCCGAGCTGGAAGCCCGGGGCGTGGTTCTGCAGCGCGGTGATCGTGGCCGCGTGGGGCTACTTCCTGTGGGCGGGCGTCAACGACCCGCTCGGCGGCATCAACCAGCTGTTCCCGCTGTTCGGCATCGCCAACCAGCTGCTGGCGGCGGTCGCCCTGGCGGTGTGCACGACGCTGCTGATCAAGTCGGGCCGCGCCAAGTACGCGTGGGTGACGCTGGTGCCGCTGGCGTGGGACGCGGTGGTCACGCTGACCGCCAGCTACCAGAAGGTGTTCTCGGCCGACCCGAAGATCGGCTTCTTCGCCCAGCGCCAGCAGTTCTCCGACGCCCTCGCCAACGGGGAGACGAGCGTCGGCGCCATCCAGGGGGAGGAGGCGATGCGCCAGGTCGTGGTGAACACGACCGTGGACGGCGTCCTGTCGGCCCTGTTCGCGCTGCTGATCGTCATCATCCTGGTCGACTCGGTCCGGGTGTGGATCAAGGCGCTGCGGGCCCCCGACGGTACGCTGCCCCTCACCGAGGCCCCCTACGAGGAGTCGAAGATCTGGGCGCCGTCCGGTCTCGTCCCCACCAGGGCGGAGAAGGAGTTCTCCGAGCGGCTCGCCGCCGTGGGCGCCGAGGGCGCGCGGGGGACGGACGGGGAAGCCGGGGGCGGGTCCCCGGAAGCGAAGAAGGAGTAGGGCATGCGGGCACGCCCGGAGTTCGGGGCGAACCTGGCGCGCGGTCTCCGGGAGGCGTGGCAGATCGCCCGGGGCGTCGTGGGCGCGAGGGCCTACGAGATCTACCTGGAGCACCACGCCCGGGAGCACCCGGGCGAGAAGCCGATGACCGAGCGCGTCTTCTGGCGCCACCACACGGACAAGGGCGACACCGACCCCGGTGCGCGCTGCTGCTGAGGCGCCGGTCCGTGAGGGCCCCGGAACCCCCTTCGGGTTCCGGGGCCCTCGGCGTCGGGGGAGGTCCCGCACCGGCGCGGCCGGGATCCGGGCGGTGGGGCGGAGCGGGCCCCGCCGGTCGCACGCGGACCCGGGGCGGAGCGGGCCCCGGAGGCTACCAGCGAGTAGTTTGAGGCTGACCGGCGCGGACCCCCAGCCCAGAAGGAGAGACCATGACCCCCTCGAAGCGGACCGGCGGCCTGCTGTCCAAGGTGCGCGGAGCCGCCCCGTACGCGCTCGGCGGCCTGTTCGTGGCGTCGGGCGTACTGCACTTCGCCGCGCCCGGGCCCTTCCGGGCGATCATGCCCCGCAGCCTGCCGAAGCCGGAGGCGTGGGTGTACGGCAGCGGCACCGCCGAGCTGGTCTGCGGGGCGGGCCTGCTCACGCGCAGGCGGTGGGCCGGTCCGGCGAGCGCCGCGCTGCTGCTCGCCGTGTGGCCCGCCAACGTGCGCATGGCCCTGGACTCGGGGTCGGGCAGGCTGCCCGGCCCCGCCGACGGCAAGCTGGTCGCCTGGGGGCGGGTGCCGCTCCAGATCCCGTTGATCTGGGCCGCGCTCCAGTCACGGCCGGCCCCTCACCGGGCCGACGGCCCGCGGAACTGAGGGCCCGCGGGCGCCGGGGATGCTCCTATGGATGTCAAGCAGCTTGAGCGAGGCCGCTGTCGCTGATCCCGGTGGGTGGCACGCGCCGGCCGGGCGGGCGGACAAGACTGTGGCGGGGCTTTTCGACCAAGCTCCTATGAGGTCACGGTCGCCCGTCCGGTCGCGTGCGGTGGCTTCCCCGGGCAGGCCGACGAATCCCCTGAAGGACAACCTGTCGGTGTCGGTCAGTCCGTGAGTCAGACCTACCGGAGAAGCCACCACACATCTTCACAGTCAGTCCTTCCAGGAGGGACCCCAGCCGGAGCTGTCCGAGACGCCCTCGGGGAGCGGGTCCATGTGGACGGCGCCCGGGGGCGTGGTCGCCGCGTGCGCGGGGACCGGACGGGCGCTCCGGTCCCCGGGTCCCGCGCCCGGCGGAGGCGGCGGAACGGACTCCGGGGGTTCCCCCGCGAAGTCCTCACCGGGCCCCCGGGGGTCCCCCCAGGACCCGTGCGGGGCGGGAACCGTGCGCTCGTCCGCCGGCGCGTCCCAGGTCTCCGACGGCACAGGCGCGTCCCACGGCTCCGGCGCCCCCGCCCGGTGACCGGACGCGGCGCCGGGGGCCCCGTGCCCCGGGGCGCCCCCGCTGTCGGTCGGCGGCTCCCCCCAGGACCCGTGCGGGGCGGGGACCGTGCGCTCGTCCGCCGGCGCGGCCTCCCCCCGCCCGTCGTCCCGCGAGTGCCGCGCGACGCGGGCCGGGGCAGCCGTGTCCGGGGACCCGGTCCCCGGTGCGCGGTCGGACCCCCCGTGGTCCGGGAGGGGCGGGGGCACGAAGTCGTGCCGGTACGCCTGGGGCACGCCCCACGGCTCCGCCGGGGCCGGCGGGGCCCCCGGACCCGGTTCGGGCGCGGGCGGCGGGGCGGGGAGCATCGGGTGCACCACGCCGCCGGGCGGGTGGGCCCGTTTCCACCACTGCGCCCCCTCCTCCGGGGACAGCTCCTCCTCGACCCGCAGCCAGCCGTCGATGTGCGGGTGGCGGCGACCGGTCCGCCAGCTGTGCGGGAGCGAGATCGGCTCCAGCACCACGGCGCGCTCGCCATCCACGACGGGGACCGCGCCCGGGGCCGCCTCGCGGTCGACCCAGGTGCCGCCGACACCGACCAGGTCCCACTGGCCCTCGACGATCGACGTGCGCGGGTCGTCACGGAGGTCGGTGGCGGAGGCCACCCACTCCGGGAGCGGGCGGCGTCCGGGGACGGCGAGCCCCTGGTCCCCGATCAGCGCGTCCTCGAGCAGGGTGTGCAGCTGGAAGTTGTCCGAGACCCCGTCGAACCGGACCCGGAAGACGCGGGCGGACTGCCGGTGGAGGACCACCATGCGGTCGGCCTCGGCCATGCGCAGCAGTTCGGCGATCTCGCCGTACTCCTCGACGTGCGGACCCAGCTGCCCGGCGATGACGACCAGTTCCCCCAGCGTCCGGGGGTCCTCGCGCAGGGCGGCGCGCACGCCGGGGTCGCACAGCATCGTCTTGGCGGCCAGGCCGTAGCGGTGCGACACCCACCAGCCGGTGGTGGCGAGGGGCGCCAGCTGTTCGAGCTCGGGCGTGACGCGCTCCTCCGAGGCCTCGCCGACCTCGCTGGGATGGGGCGGGGCGTCGTCCCCGGTCTTCTGCCACACGTGCAGGAAGACCCCTGCCAGCTTGCCGTACTCGGCGAGCTGGCGCATGACCTCGACCCCGGCGGGCCCGGCGGGGACGCCGCTCTCCACCAGCGCCCCGCAGAGCAGGGCGATGTCGGCGGCGACGCCCGCCGACCACTGGTGGGCGCGCAGGGTCTCGGTCAGCACGGCTAGGCCCTCGACCCGGGCGTCGGCGGGAACCCGGTCGGCCAGTCGGAAGACCGCGCTGACGGCGGCGCGCAGCTGGGAGGGCTGGTTCTCGGCGGCTTCGGCCACGGCGCTGACGGCACCGCGGAAGTCTTCGATCATTCGGGCATCCTGACACAGACCACCGTCAAGCAGACTCGGCGGCCTCCACCGTCGCGCCCGCGCGGCGCCCCGCCCACGCTCAGGGGTCCGGCCCGCGCAACGGGCCCCGCGACGGTCGTCGCGGGGCCCGTGTCAGGCGTGTGCCGCCGGAGGGGTCAGAGCCGGCAGGCGTATATGTCGGTGACCAGGATGGCGCGGGCCCCGAGCGTCCACAGGTCGTCCATGATCTGCTGGGCGCCCTTGCGCGGCACCATCGACCGGACGGCGACCCAGCCCTCCCGGTGCAGCGGGGAGACCGTCGGCCCCTCCATGCCCGGGGTGAGCGCGACCGCGGCCTCCAGGTGCTCGGCGTGCACGTCGTAGTCCATCATCACGTAGTCGCGGGCGACCAGGACGCCCTTCAGCCGGCGGATCAGCGTCTCGATCTTGGGGTCGTCCCCGGCGCCGGTCGGCCGGATGACGACCGCCTCGGACACCAGGATCGGCTCGCCGAAGGTCTCCATGCCGGCCTGGCGCAGGGTGGTCCCGGTGGAGACCACGTCCGCGACGGCGTCCGCCACGCCCAGCTGGACGGAGCTCTCGACCGCGCCGTCCAGGTGGATGACGCGGGCGTCGACGCCCTTCTTCGCGAGGTGGGCGCGCAGCAGCTCGTCGAAGGAGGTCGCGATGCGCTTGCCGTTGAGGTCGGCCAGCGTCATGCCCGCGCCGTTGGGGGCGGCGAACCGGAACGTGGAGCCGCCGAAGCCCAGCGCCAGGACCTCGTCCACGGGCGCGCCGGAGTCCAGCAGCATGTCGCGGCCGGTGATCCCGGCCTGGAGGATGCCCTCGCCGACGTAGACGGCGATGTCCTTGGGGCGCAGGAAGAAGAACTCGGTGTCGTTCTCCGGGTCGACCATGACCAGGTCGCGGCTGCTCTTGCGCTGCCGGTACCCGGCCTCGCGGAGCATCTCGACGGCGGGTTCGGAGAGCTGGCCCTTGTTGGGCACGGCGATTCTCAACATGTCGGGCATGTTCATGGCTTTCTGTGGGCTGTGCGTACGGGTGCGGAGACGTCCGGGCCGGTACGCGCCGCGGCGGGCGCGAGGACCGACCTACAGATGCTTGTAGACGTCCTCGAGCCGCAGGCCACGGGCCAGCATCAGAACCTGGAGGTGGTAGAGGAGCTGGGAGATCTCTTCGGCGGCCTGCTCGTCCGATTCGTACTCGGCGGCCATCCAGACCTCTGCGGCCTCCTCGACGACCTTCTTGCCGATGGCATGGACGCCGGCGTCGAGCTGGGCGACGGTCCCGGACCCCTCGGGGCGGGAGCGCGCCTTCTCGGACAGCTCGGCGAACAGCTCTTCGAAGGTCTTCATGGTGTCTTTCCTCGACCGACAGATGCGGTACCAGGGTAGGCGCTCCGGAGGCCCGGCGCCGCACCGGCCCGGGGATGTCTCAGCATGTGGGCGGCGGTTTTCGCCACACCGCCCTCCGCCCGCCCCGCCGCCCCCTCACCAGACGCGGCGGGCGGTGGCGCGTACGAGCGTTCTGGGCAGGAGCCGGAGGATGCCGCTCGCGGCCTTGTACTGCCCGCCGGGGACCACGCTGGGACGGCCCGCCGCCCAGGCGACGAGCGACTCGCGGACGACCTGGTCCTTGGGGACGAACGCGAACGCGGGCAGACCGCTCTTCTGGACGCCCAGGGTCATGTCGGTGCGGACGAAGCCCGGCAGGACGACGGTGACGTGCACGTCGTGCCGTGAGACCTCGGCCGCGACGCTCTCGCTCCACAGGGTGACGAACTTCTTGCCCGCGCCGTAGACGGAGCCGCCGGGGTTCGCGGCGATCTCGCCCGCGAGGGAGGACACGTTGATGACGCCGAGCCTGGTCCGGGTGTCGCCGGCCTCGCGGCGGGCGATCTGCACCGGCAGGACCGCGCGGGCCAGGTGGAGGACGGCGCGCACGTTGAGGTCGAGCATGGAGTCGATCTCGTCGGGCTCCTGCTCGGCGAAGGTCCCGCCGTCCCCGCGCCCGGCGTTGTTGACCAGCAGGTCGACGGGGGGCTCGGCCCCGCTGCCGTCGGCCCGGAGCCGCTCGACGACGGGGGCGAGCCCCTCGTCGGTGCCGAGGTCGGCGGCGAGCGGCCGGACGTCCACGCCGTAGCGGTCGGCGATCTCCCCGGCGAGCGCGTCGAGGACGTCCCCGCGCCTGGCCACCAGGACGAGGGAGTAGCCGCGTTCGGCCAGCCTGCGGGCGTACTCCTCCCCGATACCGGTGGAGGCTCCGGTCACCAGGGCGGTCCGGGTGCGGGCGGGGGGCTCGGGGGACTTCGCCGGTTCGCTCATATCCCCAGGGTAGGGCGTTGCCGCGCGGGGGGCCGGGGCGCGGTCCGGGTCGCGCGCGCACGTGCGGGACGAGAGGCCGGGGGTTCCCGATTTCCCGGTGTGGTTCTGCACACCCTGCCCTGACCTGGTATTCCGCCGGAAGGCGGTCGCGTCGCCTCCCCCTCCGGGGGCCGGAGGCGTTAGCGTTCGGGTATGTCCGAGATCCAGAGCCCCGCCGGACCACTTTCCTCTCTCAGGCTGGAGGAGCGCCTGCGCGACACCAGGCTGTTCTTCAGCCAAGCGCTACGCACGTTCCACGCGACCGGTTCCATCCTTCCCAGCAGTGCCGCGCTGGCGCACTCGATGGCGGAGTACGTCCGCAGCCGCCCCGTCCCCGACAAGCCCGTGCGCATCCTGGAGGCGGGCGCCGGGACCGGCGCGATCAGCCGGGGCATCGCGGCCGCGATGATCCCCGGCGACACCCTGGACCTGGTCGAGTCCAACCCCGAGTTCGCCGCCCATGTCGAGGAGCTGCTGAGGAGCGACCCGGCCATGTCGCCGGTCGCCGACTCCGCGACGGTGCACGCCAAGCTCGTCAACGACATGGGGAGGGACCGCAGGTACGACGTGATCGTGTCGGGCCTGCCCTTCGCCAACTTCACGGCGGACGCGGTCCGGGACATCCTCGACTACTACTTCGAGGTCCTCGAACCGGGCGGCACCCTCTCCTTCTACGGCTACCTGTACACGAAGGAGGTCAAGGCGGTCATCGCCCGGCGCGAGGACTACCTCCGCCAGGCCCGCACGAGCTGGCTGGTCCAGGACTGGATCGACCGGTACGGCATCCGTTCCGACAAGGTGTTCGCGAACGTCCCGCCCGCGTGGGTGCACCACCTGCGCAAGCCCGGGAAGACCGGCTGACCCCTCCCCGACCGCTCCGTCCACCGGGCCCGCCGCAGCCGCGGCGGGCCCGCTCACGTGTCCGGGTCCACCGCGCGCCCCCGGCGGGGCCGCACGGGGATCCGGGGGTGCGGCGGGGCGGTCCCGCCGCGTCCCCGCGCCGGTCACCCGGCCCCGATCCGCCCGATCGCCTCCCGCACGTCGTCCACGAGCCGCCGGTCCCTCAGGGCGTCGCGCCAGCCCGCGTCGGTCCAGCTCGGCAGCGCACTGCGCCCGGAGTCCCGGAGCGCGCGCAGCGGTGGCAGGGCCTCGGCCGCGTCCGGCCCGATCCGGCCCAGCAGCCGCACCGCCGGAGGGCCGACGCGGGTGGCCGCCCACGTGGTCAGGACACGGTTGCGCGGGGAGAGCAGGCACCGGAGGACGAGCGGGGTGTCCCCGGTGGTGCTCCACAGTGCGCTCAGGGCGCGCGTCTCCCTCAGGCAGCCCGATGCCAGGTGGTCCTCCAGGTGTTCGCGCAGGTGGGGGGCGAAGCGGTCCGCCGGAGGGCCGATCCCGTCCAGGAGCACCTGGACCCGCTCGTCCCGCACGAGCTGCCGGCTCGGGGGCCCGAGAAGGTCGAGGGCGGTTCCCGCGTCGCCCGTGATCCGGTGGTGGGCGTGCGCCGCCTCCACCCCGCCCGAGGCCCGGACCCGGTCGGCGTGGGCGGCGGCGGCCGGACCGATCCCGGCCAGCACCCGCAGGGCCGCGCCGGCGAGCGCGCGGTCGTCGAGGAGGGCGGCCACGTCGTCGGCCAGCGGCGCCGCGGCCGGCCCCCACCCCGCCAGGGAGCGGAGCAGGACCTCCGTGTCCGCGTCCCCGCCGCGGAGCCGCTCGCGCAGGTGCGGCAGCAGGACGTCCGCGTGCGCCGGGAGCCGGCCGAGGACGTCCTCCGGGCCGGGCCCGGAGGTGTGGTGGGGTCCGCCCCGGCCGAACCCGAAGCGGGGCCGGTCGGCGCGCGCCAGGAGCAGCGTGGCGGCGCGGGCGTCGCCGACGAGCGCGAGGGTGAGCAGCGCCGTGTCGGAGCCCTCCCCGTCCGCCTCGGCGATCGCGGCCAGGCGGTCCGCGCAGGGTCCGGCCGCACCACCGGCCACGGCCAGGAGCTGGAGGCTCCAGGTGCGGACGCCGGGGTCGGGATCGTCGAGCAGCGCGCCCGCCGGCCCCGCCCACCGCTCCCCGGCCGAGCGGTACTCGGCGACGAGGTCGCGTGCGAGCCGCACGGCGCCGAGTCGCACCGGGGCGCGCGGGTGGTCGATCAGGGCGTCGACGATCCGCTCCCTGCCCTCCCGGTCCCCGGCGAGGGCCCGTGCGACGAGGCGGAGCCCGTGCCTGACCCGGAGGGCGTCGCCCGCCGGGGCGAGGGCGGCGACCTCCAGCCACAGCGGCCTCCCGGCGGCGGGGCCGGCACCCTCCCCGGCGATCCCCTCCAGGACCAGGGGCAGTGGGTCCTCCGGGACGAGGGCCGGGGACGCGAACGCCACCACCATGCGCTCGTCCAGGTCCCCGCGCTTTCCGCGGTCGAGGAGCCAGGACCTGACGTCCGGCGGGGTCGGCCCGGGGACGGAGTCCAGCAGCCGGACGGCGCGGGTCAGCAGCCGGAGGCGGGTCCGCCGGTCGGCCGCCTCCCCCGCCCCGGTACCCGCGCGGTCGCGCCGCGGGGGCGCTCCGGCGCCCCCGGAGGCGTCCTGTGCGCCGTCCCCGCCGTCCCCGCCGTCCCCGCCGTCCCCGACAGCCTCCCAGCGGTCGCGCAGCACCCGGAGCAGGCGGGGCGCCGTCCGGGGCTCGCGGGCGAGCGCGTCCACGGCGAGCAGGAGCACGGACGGGTGGGGGTCGCCGAGGAGGGCTTCGACACGCGGCCCCTGGTCGGCCCACGCCCCCGGCCACGCGGCGTCCAGGTGCTCCGGCCGGACCCTGTGGGCGAGGTCGGCCAGGTCGGCCACCAGGTTCAGCGCGGCCACACGGGCCTCGTCCGGGCGGTCGCGGTCGGAGGCGATCCGGACGAGGAAGGGCAGCAGCGCGGGGACGGACGAGGTGAGCACGTCGGGTTCGGGGACGGGGACCCACAGCCGCACCGTGGTGTCGACGCGGTCCGCGATCTCCTCGACCGCGTCGACGGCCTCCTGCGGGGAGGGGTCGAACGCCTGGACCAGCAGGCCCGGGATCCCGGTCGCGGGCCCGTCCAGGTCCTCCAACGTGTCCCATGGCACGTCGTGCACGTCGGCGGCCCAGGTGAGGGGGTCGGTCATGGCGGATTCCTCCGTGGCGGCGGCTGATCGGGGGAGCGCGCGACCCGGTCGCGCGGTGTCCCGCACGACAGAGTGACACATTTGTGACCTGCCCCACTTAATCGTCATGCGCGCAGACCCTTGGGGCGCAGGTAGTCTCGCGTTGACTTCCCAAGGGGCGGATCTTTGCGACTGGCATGACCAGATTGCCCGCACACAGGCTGAAAGTTCCTGAAATCCGGCTGAAGACCCTTGAAGTTCATCCCGCGCCACAAGCCCCGGATCTACCTTCATCACACCAGTCACGTGTGAACCGGAAGCATGCTCGCGGAACACTACATTTCACCCATTTCCCCAGGTCATCGTGGACCGACGGAGGAGGCAGCGTGACGCTCACCCAGGCGGTGGAGACGGCCCAGGAGACGCCGGAGGGCGGCATCGTCCCCGAAGGCATGTCCGTGGACGTCCGGCAACGCGTCTCAGCCCTGGCCAGAACCTCACGCCTCCTGGTCGCCTGCGACTACGACGGCGCCCTGGCCCCGTTCGACCCCTCCGACGGCGCGGGCGCCGCCAGGCGCCGCCCCGTCCCCGAGGCCGTCCGCGCGCTGCGCGACCTCGCCGACCTGCCCGGCACGGTGTGCGCGGTCATCTCCGCCCGCCCCCTGCGCGACCTCGCCGCCCTGTCCCGGCTGCCCGCCGAGATCCGCCTGGTGGGCGCCTACGGCACCGAGTTCGACACCGACCTCACCATCGAGCCCGACAGCCTGGAGACCGGCCCCGGCGCCCCTCCGGCCGACAAGGCCGCCGCCCTCGGCCTGCTCCGCGAGCAGGTCGAGGCCACCGCCACCCTGTACATCGGGGGCGGCGAGGGCGAGGAGCCCGTGTTCATGCAGCTGACCGGCGCCGACGCGGGCGTGCGGGTCGGCGCGGAGCCCACCGTGGCCTCCCACCGGGTGGCCGACACCCCGGCCGCAGCGTCCCTGCTGTCCGCGCTCGCGGCCGAGCGCCGCTCCTGGGTGTTCGGCGAGCGGCCCACGCCCATCGAGCGCATGTCGATGCTGTCCAACCAGGCCTCCGTCGCCCTGGTCGGCCCGGACGCGCGCCTGCTGTGGTTCTGCCACCCCGAGCCCGACTCCAACGCCCTGTTCGCCGAGGTCCTGGGCGGACGGTCCGCGGGTGTGTTCGCCATCGCGCCCGCCCACGGCGGACGCCCGCTCGGCCAGCGCTACCTGCCCGGAACCATGACGGTGCGCACCCGCTGGTCGCGGATGGACGTCACCGACTACCTCGCGCACGGCACCCCCCGGGGCCGCACCGACCTGGTCCGGGTGATCAGCGGCGTCACCCCGGCCACCGTGGAGTTCGCGCCCCGCCCCGACTTCGGCAGGGCGCCGGTGAGCATGTCCGTCCAGGAGAACGGCCTCCTCGTGGAGGGCGCCGACTTCCCGATGGCGCTGTACTCCCCCGGCGTCGAGTGGGAGATCGACCAGGACGACGCGGGCGACATCGCCCGGGCGGTCGTGCACCCCCGCTCGGAGAGCCCCGTGGTGCTGGAACTGCGCTGCGGCACCGACTCGCTCGTGCCGGGCACGCTGCCCGAGTCCGAGCTCCAGCGCACGTCCGGCGAGCACTGGTCCGCGTGGCTCGACGGCCTCAGCCTCCCCGAGACCGCCCGGCAGCTGTCGGCGCGCTCCGCCCTGACGCTGCGCGGCCTGTGCACGCCCTCCGGCGGCGTGATGGCCGCGGCGACCACGTCGCTGCCGGAGGAGATCGGCGGCGTCCGCAACTGGGACTACCGGTACTGCTGGCTGCGCGACGGCGCGCTGACCGTGCAGGCGCTGGTGTCCCTGGGCTCGACCGCCGAGGCGGAGGGCTTCCTGGACTGGGTGCACGGGGTCGTGGACTCGCTGCCCAGCCCCGAACTGCTCGCGCCCCTGTACTCGCTGCGCGGCACCTCGCTGGGGCCGGAAGAGGTCATCGAGTCGCTGTCCGGATACGCGGGATCACGGCCGGTCCGGATCGGCAACCTCGCCGACCGGCAGGTGCAGCTGGACGTGTTCGGCCCCGTCGTGGAGCTCATCACGCGGCTGTCGGCGGTGCGCGGCACCCTCGCGGACCGGGACTGGAACCTGGTGCGGGCGATGGCCGAGGCGGTGGCCCGGCGCTGGTTCGAGCCCGACCACGGCATCTGGGAGGAGCGGGACGAGCCCCGCCAGCGCGTGTACTCCAAGGTGATGTGCTGGGTGACGCTGGACCGCGCCGTCTCCCTGGCCGGTTCGTACGGCCGCGAGGCGGACCCCTCCTGGCGCGGGCTGCGCGACGAGATCGCGGCCGAGGTGCTGGAGAAGGGCTGGAACGAGGAGGCGGAGTCCTTCACGACCGCCTACGACGGCACCGACCTCGACGCGGCGTCGCTGCACATCGGCCTGTCGGGGCTGATCGACCCGGCCGACGAGCGGTTCCAGGCGACCGTGACGGCGATCGAGGCGGAGCTGCGCAGCGGCCCGACCGTGTACCGGTACCACCGCGAGGACGGCCTGCCCGGCGGCGAGGGCGGCTTCCACCTGTGCACCACGTGGCTCATCGAGGCCTACCTGCTGACCGGGCGGCGCGCCGAGGCCGAGGAGCTGTTCAAGCACCTCGTGGACGCCGCCGGTCCGACCGGGCTGATCCCGGAGGAGTTCGACCCGGTCACCGAGAGGGCCCTGGGGAACCACCCGCAGGCGTACTCGCACCTGGGCCTGATCCGCTGCGCCCAGCTGCTCGACCGCCTGTAGGCGGACGACGCGCGTACGAGGGGGCCCGACGTCCGACTGTCGGGCCCCCTCGCTATGTTCCGGCCATGGCGGAATTCGTGTTGGCGGCAGGGGCGTGGCCGGGCTCGCGGGCATGGGACGGGCTCCTCCCGGAGTTGCGCCCGGCCGGGCACGGTGTGCCCCCGACGGCCCCGGCCGGACCCCCTGGGAGCCGCGGCGGGAGGGCCGGACGGAGCATCCGCGCCCAGGACGTCGTGGGCGGGGTCGAACGCCCGGACCTGCGCCACGCGGTCCCGGTCGGCGCGGCTCCCGGCGCCTGAGAGGCGTCCGCTCCCGCCCGCCCCGGGGCCGAGCGCCGTACGGGTCGCACCCGCGCACCCGCTCCCGGGGAACGCGGTGGAGCGGCGGGGCCCGCCCGGCATGAGCGCCCCCGGCCCCGCGCGCCGCATGCGCGGACGCGCCCGTGGGAGCCGCCCGGTCCGCACGCGGACCCCGCCGCGCCCCGCCCCGATCCCACCCCGGCTCCGCGCGCACCCGTCGCGCGGACGGAGAACCTGGAGGACGACGATGTACGCGATTTCCCTGGACGACAAGGGCTCGGAACTGCGCCCGCTGGAGCCGTGGCGGGCCGAGGAGTTCCTGGAGCACATGGACCGGGGCCGGAAGTTCATCGGCCGCTTCGTCGGGCTGGCGGACGCCGTCACGGACCTGGATTCGAGCCGGAGGTTCCTCCAGGGATACGCCCACAAGGCCGCCAACGACACCGGGCGCCTCTACGGCATCTGGACCGGCGGCGAGCTGGTCGGCGGGGTGCTCTTCCGGACGTTCGACACGAGATCCGGCGTGGCCGAGGCCGGCTGCTGGCTGGAGCCGTCGGCGGCGGGCCGTGGGCTGGTGACCCGCGCCTGCCGCGTGATCATCGACTGGGCGATCGAGGAGCGCGGCATCCACCGCGTGGAGTGGCACGCCGCCTCGGGGAACGCGGCAAGCATCGCCGTGGCCCGCCGGCTCGGGATGTCGAGGGACGGCGTGCTCCGGGAGAGCTACCCGTACAGGGGCGAGCGGCACGACATGGAGGTGTGGTCCGTGCTCGCCCCGGAGTGGCGGGCGGCCGACCGGACCCCCTGAGCGGCGCACGGCGTGGTCCGGGCCGCGGCGGAGCCTCCGTCGGGAGGCGCGACGCGGCCGGGGGCCGGCCGGCTCCCCACCGGCGCCGGGACCGGGGCGGGCGCGGTCAGACGAGGAGCACCGCGAGCAGGGCCACGGCCAGGAGCACGACGTAGGCCACCGCGTGGACGCGGTCGGGGATGCGGCCCACGACCCGCCGCGCGAGGGCGATGGTCGGCAGCGACCCGGCCAGGAGCGCTGCGACGGCCACCACGTCCACGTAGCCGACCTGCCCGGACGCGCCCCCCGCCGCGTCCGCGCCGCCCGCCAGGGCGTACACGGCCGTGCCGACGACGGCGACCGGGAGGCTGAGCGGGTTGGCCATCGCGGTGGCGTGGGCCATGGGCAGCCCCCGGCGGCGCAGGAGCGGGACCGTCAGCACGCTGCCGCCCACGCCCAGACAGCCGGCCGCGGCGCCGATGCCGGCCCCGCCGACCGTGGTGGTGACCGGCCCCAAGCCGCGCGGCTCGGTGCCCGGTCCCGTGAGGAAGCCCTTCCGGACCACGCTGTCCACGATCGTCACGGCGAGGTAGGCGGCGAAGAGGAACCGCTGCACGGTGTCGCCGACGGCGAGGGCCCCGGCCGCGCCGAGGAGCGCCCCGAGGCCCACGTAGAGCACCAGCGGCCACAGGTACTCGCGTCTGAGGCGGCCCGCCCGGTACTGGGCCACGGTCGCGCCGAGGGAGTTCACGACCATGACCGCGGTCGAGGTGGCGACGGCGACGTGCATGGGGTCGCCGCCCGGCCCGCTCTGCGCCTGGGCGAACGCGTACACGACCGGCACGGTGACGAAGCCGCCGCCGAACCCGAAGAGCACGGTGGTCAGGCCGGTCAGGACGCCGAACGCGAGGAGGGGGAGGACGTGGTCGATCACCCGCTCCACGCTAGGGGCGCGGGCGCTGTCCGGCATTCGACGGAACGACGTGTTCCTTCGCGGAACGGACAGCGCGGGTAGACTCGCCCGCGTGCGGAACACCCCTGTGGACGAGGTGGACGGGATCGACCGCCCCGTCCTGGCCCTGGGCACCGACTACCCCACCGGCCACGTGCTGGAGTTCCACCGGCACCGCCGTGTCCAGTTCCTGTACGGGGCGACGGGGGTGATGCGGGTGGAGACGGCGGACGGCTCCTGGACGGTTCCGCCCCACCGCGCCGTCCTCATCCCCGCGGGGACCGGGCACCGGGTCTCCATGACGGGGGTCAGCACCCGGAGCCTGTACGTGGAGCCGGAGGCCGTGCCGTGGTTCCCCCGGACGTGCCAGGTCGTGGACGTCTCGCCGCTGCTCCGGGCACTGCTCCTGTCGGCGGTGGACATGCCGCCGAGGTACGACCCGCACGGCCGCGACGGCGCCCTGGCGGCGCTGCTGCTGCACGAGATCAGGGGTCTCGTGCCGCTTCCGCTGGACCTGCCGCTCCCGGAGCACGCGGGGCTCAGGGCGCTCTGCGAGCGGTTCGCGGCGGCTCCGGTGGTCCACGAGCCGCCCGCCAGCTGGGCGGAACTGCTGCACGTGAGCGAGCGCACCCTGCACCGGATGTTCCTCGCCGGGACGGGGATGGGGTTCGCGCGGTGGCGGCAGCGCGCCTGCGTGCTGCACGCCCTGCCGCTCCTGGCACGGGGCGTGCCGGTCGCCAGGGTCGCCTCCGACCTGGGATACGCGAGCCCGGCGGCGTTCGCGACGATGTTCTCGCGCGTTCTCGGTGCGCCTCCGCGGGACTTCCGCCCCGCCCCCGGGTGAGCGGGACGCTCCACACCTCCCGGACCGGCGCGCGGCGGGCCCCGCCCCGGCGAGGGC
>NZ_JBSHDN010000119.1:0-19753 GCF_053616335.1 Nocardiopsis sp. NPDC055824 | reverse complement strand
ATAGCCATGGTGTGTTCCGTCTCCTACTTCGCCGCGAGCTCGGCGGCCTGAGCGGCGGCGCCGTCCATCGTGTCGACCCGCCGAACGGCCGGGTGTGCGCGCTCGTCGAGGATCTGGCGGCCCAGCTCGGCGTTGTTGCCGTCCAGTCGCACCACCAGCGGCTTGCCGGTCCCGCTGGAACCCGAATCGTCACCGCGGCCCTCCAGCAGCTCCAGCGCCTGCACGATGCCGTTGGCGACCGCGTCGCAGGCGGTGATGCCACCGAAGACGTTGACGAACACGCTCTTGACCGCCGGGTCGCCCAGGATGATCTCCAGGCCGTCGGCCATCACCTCGGCGGAGGC
The DNA here is from genome assembly GCF_053616335.1 of Nocardiopsis sp. NPDC055824. Classification (NCBI taxonomy): domain Bacteria; kingdom Bacillati; phylum Actinomycetota; class Actinomycetes; order Streptosporangiales; family Nocardiopsidaceae; genus Nocardiopsis; species Nocardiopsis sp. NPDC055824. The sequence continues at coordinate 19,409 of NZ_JBSHDN010000119.1, read as the reverse complement.
GCCGCCGCCGATGTCGAGGAAGTTCGCGGGCTTGACCCCGCCGTGCTCCTCGCCGGCGTAGGCCACCACGTCCAGCGTGGACATGACCAGGCCCGCGCCGTTGCCGATGATCCCGACCTCGCCGTCGAGCTTGACGTAGTTCAGGCCCTTCTCCTTCGCCCTGCGCTCCCGGTCGTCGACGTCGGAGCCGTTCGTGAAGGGGACGCGCTCGGGGTGGCGGAAGCCCGCGCTCTCGTCCAGAGTGACCTTGCCGTCGAGGGCGACGATCCGGCCGTCGGCCGTGCGGACCAGGGGGTTGACCTCGACGAGGGTGGCGTCCTCCCCCGCGGCGACCGCCCAGAGGCGGGTGATCACCTGGGCGGCGCAGTCGCGCACCTCCTCGGGGAGTCCGGCGGCACGGCAGATCTCCAGCGCGGCGGCCTGGTCCACCCCCTCCGGCCCGACCGGCGTGCGCACGACCGCGTCGGGGTTGGTGACGGCGACCTCCTCGATCTCCATGCCGCCCTCCTTGGAGCAGATCGACAGGAAATTGCGGTTCGCGCGGTCCAGCAGGAAGGAGAAGTAGTACTCCTCCGCGATCTCGGAGGCCTCCTCGACCAGGACACGGTGGACCGTGTGGCCCTTGATGTCCATGCCGAGGATCTGCTCGGCCCTGGCCCGGGCGTCCTCGGGGCCCTCGGCGACCTTCACGCCGCCGGCCTTGCCGCGACCACCGGTCTTGACCTGCGCCTTCACCACCACCCGGTGACCGATGCGCCCGGCCGCCAGCCGCGCCTGCTCGGGGGTGTCCGCGATCTCGCCCTCGACGAGGGGGACGCCGTACTCCCCGAAGAGCTGTTTGGCCTCGTACTCGTGGAGATCCACCTGGCCTCCTCATGACGTGGTTGTCGTGTCCCCTTCAGTGATACTCCATACTGTATGCAGTATTCAATACTCCTTCGGCCGAAAATGTGTCCTGCGCCACCCCTTCCCAGGGCGCCGAGAACTTTGCATACTGCATACAAGGAGGTGTCGCCATGCGCAGCCCCCACTCCCCCGGACACCCTCCGCCCTCCGTCCCCGACCGGGAGGAGGTGCGCGACTGGCGCGGCAGGCGCTACTCCGTCGGCCCGTCCGCACGCACGCTGACCGGCGTGCCCCGCTCCGTCGTCCTCGCCCGCGCGCTGGTCGCGGCCGCGGCGGTCGGGGTGCTCCAGTTCGGCTACGGCGCGGCGGTCCCGACCCTGGTCGCCGCGCACGGCTGGTCCCCCGCCGCCGCCCTGCTCCCGTTCCTCGTGTGGACCCTGGTCCAGGGCGCCTGCGCCCCGGCGCTGCACCGGCTGGGGAGACGGCGGGAACTGCGGGCCGGGGCGCTGATCCAGACCGGCGCGCTGCTGTGCGCGGCGGCGCTGGTCGTGCTCGGCGCCTCCTCCGGACTCGCCGCGGCCGTCCTGGGCTACGGGGTCCTCGGCGGCGCGGGCGCCGGACTCGTCTACCACTCCTGCACGGACCTGGTCGGCGGCTGGTTCCCCGACCGGCGGACCGTGCGCTCGGGGGCCGTGGGCGGCGCCTTCGCCCTGGGCTCGGTCCCCCTCCTCCCCGCGATCGCGGCCGGGACGTCCCCCGCCTCGCTGCCCTGGGCCTGCGCGTCGCTGGCGGCGCTGGTCCTGGTCCTGGGGGTCGCCGGCGGCGCGGGCCAGCGCTCCGCCCCGCCGCGGTGGTGGCCGCCGGGGGCGCCCGACCCGCGCGCCGTCGCCCTGCGCCGGGGCGCCGACCCGCCCCCGGCCACCGACTTCACCCACGCCCAGGCGTGGACGGCCGGCGGGTCGCTGCCGCTCCTGCACGCGGTCGTCGCCCTCTCCGGGGCCGGCGGGCTGTTCGTCCTCGCCGCGCTGCCGGTGCTCCTCGTGGAGGGCGGCCACCCCCCGACCGCCGTCGCCCCGGCGATCGCGGCCTTCGCCGCCGGCAGCGGACTGGGGCGCCTGGCCGCGGGCGCGGTGGCCGAGCGGACCGGCCGGCGCCGGATCCTCGCCCTGCTGCTGGGGGCCGCGGCGCTCGCGCTGACCGGCCTCGCCGCGCCCACCTCCGCCGGACCCCCCGCCGCCGCGGTGCTCCTGGCGCTGGCGGCGGGCGCGGGCACCGGCTCCTGCTACCCGCTGACCCGCGCGATCACCGAGGGGCACTTCGGCTCGCGGTGGACCGCCGGCATCCACGGCCTGGTCTACAGCTCGAAGGCGGTCGGCGGACTGGTCGGCGTCGGCGGGGCGGCGCTGCTCCTGGCGACGGCGCCGCCCGCCGCCTGGCCGACGGGCCTGGTCGGAGCGGGTGCCCTGTGCGGGGTCGCGGCGCTGCTCGCGGCCCTGCTCCGGCGCCCGCTCCCGGTACGGACCACACCGGCCCCACACGGGGTCTGGACACCGCCGCGACGCCGTGCTCCAATGTGACGTACACGGTATACAGTATCCCGGCAACAGCGTCCCCGAGGACGCAGCCCGCCCGCACCGCACGAAAGGGGTCGTCGTACCGATGGCCGACGGCAAGGGAACCACCGAATCCACCACCAGCGAGAAGACCGCGATCTCCGGAGGCCACCTGGTGGCCAAGGCCCTCAAGGCCGAGGGCGTCGACGTCATCTTCACGCTCTGCGGCGGACACATCATCGACATCTACGACGGATGCGCCGACGAGGGCATCGACGTGGTCGACGTCCGCCACGAGCAGGTCGCGGCGCACGCCGCCGACGGCTACGCGCGGATCACCGGCAAGCCGGGATGCGCGGTCGTGACCGCCGGCCCCGGGACCACGGACGCGGTCACCGGCATCGCCAACGCCTACCGCGCCGAGAGCCCGATGCTGGTCATCGGCGGCCAGGGCGCCCTGAGCCAGCACAAGATGGGCTCGCTCCAGGACCTGCCGCACGTGGACATGATCAACCCGATCTCCAAGTTCGCCGCCACCGTGCCGCACACCGAGCGGGTCGCCGACATGGTCTCGATGGCGTTCCGCGAGGCGAACAGCGGAGCCCCCGGCCCGTCCTTCCTGGAGATCCCCCGCGACGTCCTCGACGCCTCGGTCCCCCTGGACAAGGCGCGGATCCCCGCCAAGGGCCGGTACCGCGCCTCCACGCGGCAGGCGGGCGACCCCGACGCGATCGAGCGCCTGGCCGACCTGCTCGTGCGCTCCGAGCGCCCGAGCATCCTGCTCGGCAACCAGGTGTGGACCACCCGGGCCACGCAGTCGGCCACCGACCTGGTCCGCGCGCTCAACGTCCCCGCCTACATGAACGGCGCCGGCCGGGGCACGCTGGCGCCGGGCGACCCCCACCACTTCCAGCTCTCCCGGCGCTACGCCTTCACCAACTCCGACCTGATCATCATCGTCGGTACCCCCTTCGACTTCCGCATGGGCTACGGCAAGCGCCTCTCCCCCGACGCCACGGTCGTCCAGATCGACCTCAACTACGCCACCGTCGGCAAGAACCGGGACATCGACCTGGGGATCGTCGGCGACGCCGACGTCATCCTGTCCTCGGTGCTCCAGGCCACCTCCGCCTACGGGGACAACGGCTCCCAGAGCCGCAAGACCTGGCTGGAGGAGCTGCGGACCCAGGAGCAGACCGCCCTGGACAAGCGGGCGCACCTGCTCACCTCCGACTCCACGCCCATCCACCCCTACCGGCTGGTCAGCGAGATCAACCAGTTCCTGACCGAGGACTCCATCTACGTCGGCGACGGCGGCGACATCGTCACCTTCTCCGGGCAGGTGGTCCAGCCCAAGTCGCCGGGCCACTGGATGGACCCGGGGCCGCTCGGCACGCTGGGCGTCGGCGTCCCGTTCGTGATGGCCGCCAAGTACGCCCGCCCGGACAAGGAGGTGGTCGCGCTCTTCGGCGACGGCGCGTTCAGCCTCACCGGCTGGGACTTCGAGACCCTCGTCCGGTTCGACCTGCCCTTCGTCGGCATCGTCGGCAACAACTCGTCGATGAACCAGATCCGCTACGGCCAGATCGCCAAGTACGGCGCGGACCGCGGCGAGATCGGCAACACGCTGGGGGACGTGAACTACGCGGAGTTCGCCAGGATGCTCGGCGGCCACGGCGAGGAGGTCCGCGACCCGGCCGACATCGCCCCGGCGCTGCGCCGCGCCCGCGAGTCCGGCAAGCCCTCGCTCGTCAACGTCTGGATCGACCCCGAGGTCTACGCCCCGGGGACGATGAACCAGACCATGTACAAGTAGCCGAGCCAGAGAGGAAGAGCCATGGGCAAGGCACTCGACGGGGTACGCGTCCTGGACATGACCCACGTCCAGTCGGGGCCGTCGGCGACGCAGATCCTCGCCTGGATGGGCGCGGACGTGGTCAAGGTGGAGGCGACCTCGGGCGACATCACCCGGCGCCAGCTCCGGGACCGGCCCGACGTGGACAGCCTGTACTTCACGATGCTCAACTCCAACAAGCGGAGCATCACCCTGAACACCAAGAAGCCCCGGGGCAAGGAGATCTTCCTGGACCTCGTGCGCCGCAGCGACGTCCTGGTGGAGAACTTCGCCCCCGGCGCGCTGGACCGGATGGGGTTCACCTGGGAGGCGCTCTCCGAGGCCAACCCCCGGCTGGTCTACGCCTCGATCAAGGGGTTCGGGCCGGGCGCGTACGCCGACTTCAAGGCCTACGAGGTGATCGCCCAGGCGATGGGCGGCTCGATGAGCACCACCGGGTTCGAGGAGGGCCCGCCGCTGGCGACGGGCGCGCAGATCGGTGACTCGGGCACGGGCATGCATACAGTAGCCGGTATCCTCGCGGCCCTGTACCAGCGCACCCACACCGGGCGCGGCCAGCGCGTGCAGGTGGCCATGCAGGACGCGGTGCTCAACCTGTGCCGCGTCAAGCTCCGCGACCAGCAGAGGCTCGCGCACGGGCCGCTGGCGGAGTACCCCAACGACGACTTCGGCGACGAGGTCCCCCGCTCCGGCAACGCCTCCGGCGGCGGCCAGCCCGGCTGGGCCGTCCGCACCGCCCCGGGCGGGCCCAACGACTACGTGTACGTCATCGTCCAGCCCGCCGGGTGGGAGCCGATCACCCGGCTCATCGACCGGCCCGAACTGGCCGACGACCCCGAGTGGTCCACCCCCGAGGCCCGGCTGGACAAGCTCGACAAGATGTTCTCCCTGATCGAGGAGTGGACCGCCCAGATCCCCAAGTGGGACGTGCTGGCGGCGCTGAACGCGCACAACATCCCCTGCGGCCCGATCATGTCCACCCGGGAGATCATCGACGACCCGACCCTGCGGGCCAACGGTGTCATCACCACCGTCGACCACCCCGAGCGCGGGCCCTACAGCACCGTGTCCTCGCCGATCCGCCTCTCGGACTCGCCGGTGGACGTCGTCCGCTCCCCGCTGCTCGGCGAGCACAACGCCGAGGTCTACCGCGGCGAACTGGGGCTGTCCGACGAGGACCTGGCCGAACTCGAATCGAACGGAGTGATCTGAAGACATGGCCGCCTACAACCCCGAGCGTTCCGACCGGGACCGCTCAGCGGTCCGCGAGGTGCTCGACCGGGCCCGTGCCGAGGGCCGCACCGCCCTCACCGCCCCCGAGGGCCGCGTCCTCGCCGACGCCTACGGCATCCCGATCCCCGGAGAGGCCCTGGCCCGTTCCGCGGAGGAGGCCGCCTCCCTCGCCCAGGACCTCGGCCTCCCCGTCGTGGCCAAGATCGTCTCCCCCGACATCCTGCACAAGACCGACGCGGGCGGCGTCGAGGTCGGCCTGGACAGCGCCGAGAAGGTCTCCGAGGCCTACCACCGCATCGTCGCCAACGCCCTCGCCCACACCCCGGGCGCGAGGATCGACGGCGTCCAGATCCAGCAGCAGATCGGCGGCGGACCCGAGGTCGAGGTCCTCGTCGGCGCGACCACCGACCCCACCTTCGGCAAGATCGTGGTGTTCGGCCTGGGCGGAGTCCTGGTCGAGGTCCTGAAGGACGTCACCTTCCGCATGGCGCCGATCTCCAAGGAGGAGGCGCTGTCCCAGGTCGGCGACATCCGCGCCGCCGAGGTGCTGCGCGGTGTGCGCGGCCGGCCGGGCGTGGACCAGGAGCGGCTCGCCGAGGTCGTCAGCGCGCTGTCGGACCTGGTGACCGACTTCCCCGAGATCGCCGAGGCCGACCTCAACCCCGTGTTCGCCGGGCCCTCGTCCGCCGTGGCCGCCGACCTGCGCTTCGTCCTGGACTTCACCCCGGCCGAGCGGCCGGCCTCGTTCGGCCGGGACGAGATCCTCGGCGCGATGAACCGGGTCTTCAAGCCCCGGTCGATCGCGATCATCGGCGCGTCCAACGAGGCCGGGAAGATCGGCCACTCCGTCATCAAGAACATCGTCGACGGCGGGTACGCCGGCGAGGTGTACCCGGTCAACCCCAAGGCCCCCGAGGTGTACGGCCGCAAGGCGTACGCGAGCGTCCTCGACGTCCCCGGCGACGTCGACGTGGCCGTCTTCGCGATCCCCGCGAAGTTCGTCGCCGGCGCGCTGGAGGAGGTCGGGGCGAAGGGGGTCGCCGCGGCGATCCTCATCCCGTCCGGCTTCGCCGAGACCGGTGAGCAGGAGCTGCAGGACGAGGTGCTGGCCATCGCCCGCAGGCACGGCGTCCGGCTCCTCGGCCCCAACATCTACGGCTACTACTACACGCCCGAGAAGCTGTCGGCCACGTTCTGCACCCCCTACGACGTCGCCGGCGGCACCGCCCTCACCTCGCAGTCCGGCGGCATCGGCATGGCCATCCTCGGCTACAGCCGCAGCACCAACACCGGGGTCTCCGCCATCGTCGGCGTCGGCAACAAGGCCGACATCGACGAGGACGACCTGCTCACGTTCTTCGGGCAGGACGAGAACACCAACGCCATCGCCATGCACCTGGAGGACCTCAAGGACGGCCGCGCCTTCGTCGAGGCCGCACGCGAGGTCGTGCCGCACAAGCCCGTCATCGTGCTCAAGGCCGGGCGCACCGACGCCGGCGCCCGCGCGGCCGGGTCGCACACCGGGGCGCTCGCCGGGGACGACAAGGTGTACGACGACATCCTGCGCCAGGCCGGGGTGGTCAGGGCGCCGGGGCTCAACGAACTGCTGGAGTTCGGCCGCGCCCTGCCCGTCCTGCCCACGCCCAAGGGCGAGAACGTCGTCATCATCACCGGGGCGGGCGGATCGGGCGTCCTGCTCTCCGACGCCGTGGTCGACAACGGGATGTCGCTGTACGAGATCCCGCCGGACCTGGACGCGTCGTTCCGGGCGTTCATCCCGCCCTTCGGGGCGGCCGGGAACCCGGTCGACATCACCGGGGGCGAGCCCCCCTCGACCTACGAGGCCACGGTCAGGCTGGGCCTGGAGGACGAGCGGGTGCACTCGCTGATCCTGGGCTACTGGCACACCATCATCACCCCGCCGATGGTCTTCGCCAAGGTGATCAGCGAGGTCGTGGCCGAGGCCAGGGCCAAGGGCATCGACAAGCCCGTGGTGGCCTCCCTCTCCGGGGACACCGAGGTGGAGGAGGCCTCGCAGTACCTGTTCGACCACGGGATCGTGGCCTTCCCCTACACGACCGAGAAACCCGTGCAGATTCTCGGCGCGAAGTATCGCTGGGCGCGCGCCGCAGGACTACTCTGACCCAGTGCCCGGCCGGCGCCCACCGCGCCGGCCGGGCCCAGGCACCACCGCACCGCCGCACCACCCCCTGATCCCGACGGCCTCGGAGCCGCCGCCACAAGGCCGTCGGGACCCTCCGTCGCGGACGCAGCCACTCACCGGCCGCGACGGTCCGCCCGCACACCGACAGAGAGGTGACCGCACCACCCGGGGGCGCCATGCAAGCAAGCAGCTCGCATCCGCACATCCCACACAGGGAGTTCCACCCATGGATTCCTCACGCCCCGAGACCGGCGGTACCCCGGGTTCCGCCGACAAGTCCCCCACCGACTCGCAGATCCCCTTCGTCCCCGCCCAGCGGCAGCCGAGCACCGTCGAGTCCGACACGTCCTCCACGGCCACCACCGCCGGTGGCGCTCCCCCGCAGGAGGAGCGCGTGTGGAAGGCGGGCCGGCTGGAGCCGATGCCCATCCGCCCCCTCCCGAAGGCTCCCCCCTCGATCCACATCCTCGGGCCCACCGTGTTCCTCGTCGCCCTCGGCGTCGGCATGGGCGAGTCCTACATGTGGCCGAGGCTGGTCCTCGTGTTCGGCCCCGAGATCCGCTGGCTGTTCCTGGTCGGCGTCTCCCTGCAGGCCGTGGTCATGCTGGAGATGTCGCGCTACGCGATGGCGACCGGCGAGAGCATCTTCTACGGCGCGGCACGCGTGTTCAAACCGCTGATGTGGTTCTTCTTCCTCACAGCGATCCTGGTCTACATCTGGCCGGGACACCTCTCCGCGGGCGCCTCCGCGTTCGAGCGGGTGACCGGCATCCCCTGGCAGATGACCGCGGTCGCGGGGATGCTCCTCGTCGGCGTGGTGTTCACGCTGGCGAAGGTCATCTACAACCTGTTGGAGAGCGTGCTCTCCATCTGCATCGGCCTCCTGGTCGTCGGGACGTCCGTGGTCGCGGCGATGGTCGGCAACCTCTCCGACCTCACCTCCACCATCAGCGGCATGTTCGCGTTCGGCTACTTCCCGCCCGAGGCGATGACGGCCGCCTGGTTCCCGATCATCGTCGGCTCCGTCGCCTTCGCCGGACCCTCCGGCATGCAGCAGATGTGGTACACCCTGCACCTGCGCGACAAGGGCGCCGGCATGGGCGCGCACATCCCGCAGATCCGGGGGCTCCGGCACTCCGGCGAACAGGAGACCATGCCCTCGCGCGGCTTCATGTTCGACACCTCCGACCCCGCGGAGATGGCGAAGTGGAAGGGCTGGCGGCGCTGGGTCACCTTCGACGCCATGGTGCTGTTCTGGGGCATCACCATGCTGGTGACGATCTCCTTCACCGTCCTGGCCCAGGCCTCCGCCCGTTTCGACCCGAACGTGGCCGACCTCATCCGGGCCGGTGACCGCGACGCCTCCCTGGACGCCATGGCCAGCTCCTTCTCCGCCGCGGGGAGCCCGGTCCTGGGGACCGTCTTCTTCTGCTTCATCGCCCTCATCGGGCTCAACGCCACGCTGGGCCTGTTCGACTCCTTCTCGCGCGGCCAGGCCGACATGACCTACAACTTCGTGCCGGGCGCCAAGAAGATCGGCGTCTCGAAGCTGTACGCCATGTTCCTGTGGGGCCTGATCGTCTTCGGCATCCTCGTCCTGCTCTTCGGCCCCGCCGACGGGCCCGCGGCGATCCTGGACGTGCTCGCGTTCCTGTCGGCGTTCGCGATGGGCGCGTACTGCGTGGTGCTGCTGCTGGTCAACAACCTCACCCTGCCCAAGCCGATCCGGCCGGGCATCGTCTCCAACGCCGTCATCGCCTTCGCCGCGCTGTTCTACCTCGGCGCGCTCTTCTACTCGCTGTTCGCCTTCGGGGTCGTGGTGGACTGATGGGCGTCCAGGTCTCCCCCAGAACGTCCGGCGCCCTCCTCCACCACGCCGAGGTCGCGGTGCCCGGGGCGGCGATCGGCCTCGTCGCCGGGCTGTTCGCCGCGGGCGTCGGCGCGTTGGCCGGCCTGCCCGCGCTGCTCAACACCACGGTGGGGGCGGCGCTCGGCCTCCCCCTCGCGCTGCTCGGGGCCGGGTACTGCGTGCTGCTCGCCCGAGGCGTGTTCTCGGTCGGCGCGGTGGCCCCCCTCGCGCTGTACTGGCTGGTGGGCTTCCCCCTCGCCCGCCTGTTCGACTCCTACGCCGTGGCACTGGTGTTCGGGAACGACACCGTGCTCCGGGAGCCCCTGCTGTCGTTCCTGACCCTCCAGGCGATGCTCAGCTTCGGCTTCACCATCGGGTTCCTGTGGCTGCACGAGAGGATCGCGCCGCACTGGCTGCTGCGCGTCCGCGGGCACAACCCGGTGGCGGCCGAGCTGGTCGAGCGGTACATGGAGCACGCGGAGCACCTCAACAGGCGTCGGGCCTCCCGGCGCCGTCCCCCGACCGCCCCGTCCTGACGGACACGGCCTGCCCGGTGCGGCGTCCCGCGCCGCATCGGACAGGCCGTCCCATGAGCACCAGGAGTACCGCCCGGCCGGACCCCGTGCCCGGGCGGGCGTACGGCGCGGGCCGGGCACCGGAGCAACGGACCCGTGTCCGCGCCGTCCCGGTCCCCCGCCGACCGGCGGCCCGGCTCAGTGCAGGACCTTGAGCCCGACCACGCCGGCGACGATGAGGACCAGGCAGAGCCCCTTGAGCGGGCTGAAGCCCTCGCCCAGGAAGAACATGCCGACCAGCGCGGTGCCGACCACGCCGATCGACACCCAGACGGCGTAGCCCGTCCCCAGGGGGATGGTCCGCAGCGCGTACGCCAGCCCGGCCATGCTCAGCGTCAGGGCGGCGCCGAAGGCCACCGTCGGCCACAGGCGCGTGAACCCCTGCGAGGCGTGGAGCGCCGCCGCCCACGCGGTTTCCAGAAGACCGGAGATCACCAGTACAACCCAGGCCATCGACCCGTACCTCCATGACGTGCGTGCAGGAACGCGCCGTCTTGTCGTACCGGGTACGGCGCACCTCGTCCGGGGTCTCACGGATCGCGCCGGCGCGGCGGGGCCGCGCGGGCGGTGATGCCTCGCAACCTACAACCCGGGGGCGCGGGCCGGGCTTCCGGGGCCGCTGGAGAGGTACGCCACCGCACGTGGGTGCGGCCCCGCCCGCTCACGCCGCACCGGCGGCGTCTCCGGCCGGTCCGCCCGGCAGCGCGCCGGCCTCGGCCCCCGCCGCGCCCCCTCCGGGCGGACCGCCCGCCGCGCGGGGCCGGACCACGCGGGGTGGGGGACCGGACCGGCGCACCGACCCGGGTGGACCGGTGTCCGGCCGTCCGGCGACCGTTCGTCCCGTGCCGCGACCGTTCGTCGCACGGTGGGCGACCGTTCGACGCTCCGCCCCCGCGTTCGGCGCGCACGCGGGCGCGCCCCCTCCTTGGTCGGAGTGCCACTCCTTACAGTGCCGAGTAATACAGATCACACGAAGGAAGCGCGCTCCCGGCAGCGCGGCCGTTCCCGCCATCCCCCGGAGGTACGACCCAGCATGGCCACACAACGCCCACCAGAACCGCCCACCCCGCCCCCGGGGCCCGGGGAGGGATCCCCGGAAGAGCAGCTGTCGGAGGCGGCCGTCATCGCCATGCACAGCGACCCCCGGTTCCAGACTCTGAAGAAGAGCCTGTACAGCTTCATCTTCCCGATGAGCCTGGCGTTCATGGCCTGGTACCTGCTGTACGTGTTCATGACGGCGTTCGCACGCGACCTCATGAGCACGCAGCTCTTCGGGAACGTCAACCTCGCACTGGTCTTCGGCGTGCTCCAGTTCGTGACGACCTTCGGCATCGCCATCCTCTACTCGTCCTACTCGCGCAAGCGGCTCGACACCGCCGCGGCCGTCGTGCGCGAGGCCCTGGAGAACGGTGACGGGGGGACCGGCAAGTGAACCTCGACAGCGTCCAGTACCTCGCCGACACCGCCGCGGTCAGCGACAGCAGCCGCGCGATCACCATCGGCCTGTTCAGCGTCATCATCGCGGCGACGCTCTACATCACCGTGTGGGCCAGCCGCCGCACCCACAGCGCCACCGACTTCCACTCCGGGGGCCGCGGCTTCAGCGCCGTCCAGAACGGCTTCGCGATCGCGGGCGACTACATGTCCGCCGCGTCCTTCCTGGGCATCGCGGGCATGATCGCCCTGTTCGGGTACGACGGCTTCCTGTACTCCATCGGCTTCCTCGTCGCCTGGCTGGTGGCACTGCTCCTGGTCGCCGAACTGCTGCGCAACTCCGGCCGCTACACCATGGGCGACGTGCTCTCCTACCGGATGCAGCAGCGCCCGGTGCGGACCGCCGCGGCCGTCTCCACGGTCACCGTGTCGATCTTCTACCTCCTCGCGCAGATGGTCGGCGCGGGCGCGCTGATCTCCCTGCTCATGGGCATCCAGCCCGGGGAGACCTACCTCGGCATGTCGGGTGAGACCGCCAAGATCGTCGGCATCGTCGTGGTCGGCATGCTGATGACGATCTACGTGTCCTTCGGCGGCATGAAGGGCACCACCTGGGTCCAGATCATCAAGGCCATCATGCTGATGACCGGCGCCGCCCTGCTGGTCCTGCTGACCCTGTCGATCTACGGGTTCAACTTCGGCTCCCTGATGAACGACGCGGCCGAGGCCAGCGGCCGGGGCGCGGCGTTCCTGGAACCCGGCCTGCGCTACGGCGTGGAGGTCCCGGGCGACGCGCTCCAGACCATGTGGAACAAGCTCGACCTGGTCAGCCTGGGCATGGCCCTGGTCCTGGGCACGGCCGGCCTGCCGCACATCCTCATCCGCTTCTACACGGTGCCCGACTCCATGACGGCCCGTAAGTCCGTGAACTGGGCGATCGGCCTCATCGGCACCTTCTACCTGTTCACCCTGGTCCTGGGCTTCGGTGCGGCGGCGATCGTCGGCCACGAGGCCATCACCACGCAGGACGCGGCGGGCAACGCGGCGGCGCCCCAGCTCGCCCAGGCCGTCGGAGAGCGGTTCGGCGGCGAGATGGTGGGGGCGATCCTGCTCGCGCTCATCGCCTCGGTCGCGTTCGCGACGATCCTGTCCACGGTCGCCGGCCTGGTCATCGCCTCGTCCTCCTCCCTCGCGCACGACTTCTACAACTCGGTCCTGCGCAAGGGGAAGGCGACCGACAACGAGGAGGTCCGGGTCGCGCGGCTGTCCGCCGCGGGCATCGGCCTCGTCGCGGTCGTCCTGGCGGTGTTCGCCCAGGGCCTCAACGTGGCCTTCCTGGTGGCCCTGGCCTTCGCCATCGCCGCCTCGGCCAACCTGCCGACGATCCTGCTCAGCCTGTTCTGGAAGCGGTTCAACACCCGCGGTGCGATCGCCGGCATCTACGGCGGCCTGATCAGCGCGGTGGGCCTGGTGTTCTTCTCGCCGGTCGTGTCCGGCTCCGAGACCGCCCTGATCCCCACCATGGACTTCGCCTGGTTCCCGATGCCCAACCCGGCACTGTTCTCCGTGCCTCTGGGCCTCCTGTGCGCCGTCGTCGGCACACTGACCTCCAAGGAGCAGGACTTCGCGAAGTTCGCCCAGCTCCAGGTCCGTGCCCTGTCCGGCGCGGGCGCGGAGAAGGCCTCCGACCACTAGACCGAGCGGCACACCGCCCGCCACCGGACTCGGGCGGCCGTCGACTCACTCCCGCCGGGGCCCCTCCCGTCCCCGGTCCGGCCGCCGCCCCGAGTCCTCCCGTCCCGGGCCCGTCACCCCTCACCGGGTGGCGGGCCCGAGGCGCGCCCGCGGGGCGAGCACCCGGTCGGCCCTGGCAGAATCAGGAAAGGTGACCCCCGACACGTGAGCGTTGACACATTTTGCTGGGATATGGTCAGTCCGTGTCGTACCGGTGGCTGTCGCGGATATCCCCCTCCCGACGGCGCCCCGCGCCGTCGGAGCAGAGGGCGGGCGTCGATCTGATGCGCCAGGTCCACGCCCTCAGCGTCGACCTCCAGGACGGGCTGCACGGGAGGGGCGTCTTCTCCGCCGCCCGGAGGCTGTCCCGCCTCCTCGCCGCCGACGGCGTCGTCCTCGCCGACCTCGACGGGCCGGTCGCCTCCCACGGCGCCCGGTTCGACGCCGATGACGTGGCGGGGCTGCTCGCCCAGGTCTTCGAGTACGGCGGCAACGCCCGCAGGCGCCTCCCGGAGGGGGCCTCCGTGTGCGCGGTTCCCCTGACCGTGGCCGACGAGCTGGCGGGGGCCCTGGTCGTGTCCGGCCGCCCCGCGGAGGCCGACGTCGAGGCCGCCGCGGCGCTGGTGTCCGACGCCCTCGACCACGCGGCGCTGCGCCGCACCCGCGACCGGATCGCCGCCGCCGACCTGCGCACGCTCCGCGCCCAGATCTCCCCCCACTTCGTGCACAACGCCCTCGCGGTGATCGCCGCGCTGGTGCGCACCGACCCCGACCGGGCGCGCCACCTGCTGTCGGACTTCGCCGACTACCTGCGCTACGGCTTCTCCGAGAAGGGCGACTACGCGACCGTCTCCGACGAGCTGGAGGCCACCCAGACCTACCTCGAACTCCAGCGGGCCCGCTTCCACGACCGCCTGGACATCACCGTGCGCATGGCGCCCGAGGTGCTGCCCGTGGCGATCCCCTTCCTGGTGGTGCAGCCGATCGTGGAGAACGCGATCCGGCACGGGCTGGAGCGCAAGGAGGGCACGGGGCACATCAGCGTCTCCGGGTTCGGCGAGGGACCGCTGTGCGTGATCGAGATCGAGGACGACGGGGTGGGCATGCACCCGGACCTGGCCCGCTCCCTGCTGGCGGGGACCGGGCCCGAGTCGCGCAGCGTCGGGCTGGCCAACGTCGACCAGCGGCTGCGGGCCGTCTACGGACCCGAGTACGGTCTGGTGATCGAGACCGCGCCTGGGGAGGGGACGAAGGTGACCGTGCGCGTACCGAGGTTCACCCGGGGGGTGGTCGCCCAGTGAAGCCCGAGCTGCGGGTGCTGGTCGTCGAGGACGAGGCGTCCACCCGCCAGGAGATGGCGTCGCTGCTGGCCGACATGCCCGAGGTCGCCGAGGTCCACGCGGCCGACAACGGGGCCGCCGCCGTGCGGCTGCTGGGGACGACCACGATCGACGCCGCGTTCCTGGACATCCTCATGCCCGGACTGAACGGCATGGACGTGGCGCGCGTGCTGAGCGTGCTGTCCGAACCGCCCTCCATCGTGTTCGTGACCGCCTCCGAGACCCACGCCGTGGAGGCGTTCGGCATCGGGGCCGTGGACTACCTGCTCAAACCGATCCGCCCCGAGCGCCTGGCCGAGGCCGTGGGCCGCATAGCCCAGCTGCGCCGGCCCGCCGGGGCCGCGCCCCCCGCGGAGGACCTCCACGTGGTGCAGATCGACACGGGGCGGCGCACGGTGTTCGTCAAACGCGACGACGTGCAGTTCGTGGAGGCCCAGGGCGACTACGTCCGGCTCCACACCTCCGACGGCACCCACCTCATCCGCCTCTCCCTGTCCTACCTGGAGGAGGTGTGGGAGTCGGCGGGGTTCGTCCGCGTCCACCGGGGGTTCCTCGTCGCCATCCCGTGGGTGCGGGACCTGCGGGTGACCTCCTCGTCCGGCCTGGTCGCCGGGACCCCCGCCGGTGACGTCCCCGTGAGCCGCCGCCACGGCCGCCACCTCCGGGCCCAGCTGCTGGAGGCGGCCCGGCGCGACCAGCTCGGCCGCTCGGCGAACGCGCAGGGCGCGGCGGTGTCGCGGTCCAGGGACGGTGAGCACGACCAGCCCCACCGGCAGGAGCCATGAGCCCGCGCCGTGAGAAGCTGACCAGCCCGCAGACCCGGATCGCGCTCGCCCGGGGCAACCGGCCCGCCCAGCACCTCCTGCCGATCCCCGGCCCGGTGGACACCGAGGCGGCCCGGAAGCTGTTCCACGCCCAGCGGCGGACCGCCGTGCGCACCGTGGCCCTGCTGACGGTCCTGCTGTTCGGGGTGAGCGGCGCCTTCGCCGCCTTCCCCGTGCTCGGCCACGTCCGGCTGGGGGGCGTGCCGCTGTCGTGGCTGCTCCTGGCCGCGGGGATCTACCCGCTGCTGTTCGGCCTGGCGCTGTGGCACGTCCGCTCCGCCGAGCGCGTCGAGCGGCGTGCGGCACGGGAGGCGCCGAGGCGGGACGAGGACCCGGGACGGAAGCGGTGACCTCCGTCCTGGCGATAGGCCTCGTCCTGGTGACGAGCCTGGTCATCGGTGTCTACGGGGTGCGCGCCGCCCGCTCGACCTCCGACTTCCTGGTGGCCTCCCGCCGCGTCTCCCCCAACTGGAACGCGCTCGCGATCGCCGGCGAGTACCTGTCCGCCGCGTCCGTGCTGGGGCTCTCCGGCCTGCTGCTCAAGAACGGCCTGGGCACCATGTGGTACGCGGTCGGGTTCGCGGCGGGGTACGTCGCGGTCGTGGCGCTCGTGGCCGGTCCGATGCGCAGGTCGGGGGCGTTCACCGTGCCGGACTTCGCCGAGTACAGGCTGGGCGCGCCGCGCCTGCGCAAGCTGTGCGGGCTGGTCGTCCTGGTGATCATGCTGTTGTACCTGGTCCCCCAGTTCAAGGGGGCGGGGGTGGTGCTGAGCCTGGTCAGCGGAACGCCCTACTGGGTGGGCGTGCTGCTCGCGGGGGTGGTGGTGAGCGGCTCGATCGCCGCGGGCGGCATGCGCTCGGCCACCTACGTGCAGGCCTTCCACTACGTCGTCAAACTCGCGTTCATCGCCGTCCCCGCGATCTACCTGGTGGTGCACGCCGGCCCGGAGACCCGGGCGGAGGCGCTCAACCCCGAGTGGGGCACCCACTTCCCGGAGGCGACCCCGGTGGAGTTCACCGTGGACACCGACTTCAGCCTGGACGAGCCCGTGACGGTGACGACCCCCTCGGGCGACGGGGTGGAGCTCTCCGCGGGGGAGCACACGGTCGGGCAGGGCACCGAGTACGTCTTCCCCGAGGGCGCGACGATCCCGCACCCCGACGGACTCCCCGAGCTGGGCAGCGAGCGGTGGAGCACCCCGCTCCTGGACGTGGGGGGCTACCCGCTCTTCGAGACGTGGTCGACGCTGCTGGCGATCACGTTCGGCTGCATGGGCCTGCCGCACGTCATCATGCGCTTCCACACCAGCCCCACGGCGCGCACGGCGCGGCGCGTGGCGGTGGGCGTGATCGCCCTGCTCGGACTGTTCTACCTGTTCCCGATGGTGTACGGCCTGCTCGGCCGGGTGCTCACCCCGCAGCTGGTCCTGCTCCAGGGGACCGACACGGTCGCGGTGGTGCTGCCCGCCCAGGCGGTGCCGGGATCGGTGGGGACGGTGCTGACGGCCCTGGTCGCGGCGGGGGCCTTCGGCGCGTTCCTGTCCACCTCCTCGGGGCTCCTGCTGGCCCTCGCGGGCGGGCTGTCGCACGACCTGTTCCAGGGGAGCGTGCCCAGGCTGCGGCTGGCCGTGGTGGTCGGCGCCGGTGTGGCGGTGCTGCTCGCGCTGCCCGCGCAGATGATCGACATCAACGTGCTCGTGGTGTGGGCGTTCACGGTGGCGGCGTCGACGTTCTGCCCGCTGCTGGTGCTGGGGATCTGGTGGCGGCGGCTCACACTGGCCGGGGCGGCGTCCGGGCTGGCCGTGGGGGCGGTGACCGCGACGGGCGCGGTCGGCTGGTCGATCCTGTTCACGACCCCCGCCGGGTGGGTGACGGTGCTGCTGGCCCAGCCCGCGGCGTGGACCATACCGCTGGCGTTCGGGACGATGATGGCCGTGTCCGGGCTGACGCGTCCCCCCGACTGGGCCGAGCACGCGGTGCTGCGGCTGCACTCCCCCTGAACCCGCGGTTTCGTGGGCGGGGTCGGCGCCGACCCCGTACGATCACTCCATGACCTGATCGCGCCACGAGGAGTAACGTGTTTGCCTCCCGTCACGCCCTTCCCTCCCTGCTCGCGGCGAGCGCGCTGCTGTTCGCCTGCGGCGCGACCCCCTCCCTCGCCGGCGAGGAGAACCCCTCCGTGGACGCGGGCCCCTCGGGGGTGGGCGTGCACGGCGGAGGCGCCTCCGTCGACGTCGGCCCGTCGGGGGTGAGCGTCAACGCCCCCGGCGCCCTGGTGGAGGTCCGGGCGGGATCGTACGTCCTGGTGTGCGCCAACGGCGTGCGGGTGTTGGTCCACCACGGCGAGGCCCCCGCGTGCCCGCCCTACGACCCGCCCCCTCCCCCGCCCGAACCCGAGGTCCCCCCGGTCCCGGAGGAGCCCGAGCGGCCGGAGGAGCCGCCGCCCCCGGAGGAACCGGAGGAGGAGCCGCCCGGCGGGGCCGCGCCCCCCGGGGAGCCCGCCCCGGGGCCGCGGGAGCAGGAGCCCGCGGCGGCGGAGCCCTCCGGGGCGCCCGCGGCGGACCCGGCGGATCCGGCCGACCCCGCGGATCCGGCGGATCCGCAGGACGGGCCCGAGGCGGTCGAGGCCGCCCGCGAGGAGGTCCTCGCGGACACCTCCGCGGTCTCGGCCCAGGACTCCGGCGGCGCCTTCACACCCCTGCGGACCATGGTGATCGTGGCCGTCGTGGCGGTCGCCGCCGCCGCGGGCGGGGGCCGCGCCGCCGCGCGCGCGTCCGCCTGAGCGGGCCGCCCCGGCGGGCGGGGCCCGCCCCGGGTCTGCGGCCTGGTGGCGTGCGGGAGACAGGCCCCGCCCCCGATGATCTTGTACTTATAGACGTTCTCGGCGTCCAACCTCGCTATAAGTACAAGATCACGGTGAAGGGAGCGGGGCCACGGGCGGACGGCTAGCGCGCGCCGATCGCGTCGTCGGCCAGGTCGAAGGCGGCCAGCGCCGCCTCGATCCCCTCGGGATCGTTGGCCAGGACCTCGGTGAACGGGGTGCCCAGGTAGAAGAGCAGCAGGGTCGTGGCGAACACGAACACGAGGTTCACCGACGCCCAGAAGTAGGCCACCTTCGCCCCCCGCTCGATCATGACGAACGGCAGGACCGCGAGGGCCACGGCGGAGACCGCCGCGATGACGAGCAGGATGGACGGGACCCCGTCCCCCGCCGCGTTGCCGCGCTCGATGCGCGCGTCGCTGAGGTTGGTGATCTCCTGCCGGGCGGTCAGCCGGTCCAGGCCGTCCCCCGTGTCGGAGACCGACAGCACCCGGACCGACGCGGCCAGGACGGCGAGGGCGTCGTCGCCCTCGGCGCTCAGCTCCCCGTCCCGCTCCATCCGGGGCCAGTCCTCCTCCACGACGGTGGTCAGGTAGTGGCGCAGCTGGTCGCGCACCACCTCCGCCTCGTCCTCGGGGAAGGCGGTGGTGCTCCAGTACAGCGCCTGGGCCGCACCGGCCTCCGCGGCCACGCCGTCCTCCGCCGCCGTGTAGTCCTCCCAGGCGATCACCACCCCCATGGCGGCCGCCACGAGGTACAGCGCGAGTGCGCAGGGGGCGATGACGACGCCGACGGCGCCGCCCGAGGACTCGTCGCTGACGCGGAACCTCCGGGCGGCGAGCACGGCGCCGCCCACCATGGCGAAGAGGAGGAGAAGGACGAGTGCGAGGGTCATCATGGGTTTCCCAAGGGGGAGAGGGCGGGTCGGTACCCCATCGTTAGCACCGGCCCCCTCCCCGTTGCAGGGAAAAGAGAGAACGTCCCGGTATGTCCACCGACGCCGTGACCAGCGCGGATCACGGCCCGCCGGGACCGTGCACGGGCTCCGCCCGGCTCCTGGGCCGGGACGCCTCCGGGCGGTCGCGTACCGGAGCACGCCGCAGAACAGCGCGGGCGGACGGCCGGACACGCCGAGGGGGCGCGGGCGCGTGCCGCCGCGCCGGGACCGGGCCTCGACCGGGC
>NZ_JBSHDN010000118.1:0-19803 GCF_053616335.1 Nocardiopsis sp. NPDC055824 | reverse complement strand
GGGCCGGGGCGGACGACCGCCCCGGCCCCCTCCGCCGTCCGCGGGCACGCCTGGCCGGTTCCGGCCCCGCTCCCGGCCCGGGGCCGCGAAGGGGTGACGTGCCTCGTCAGCGGGGGTTTCGCCGCCGTCGGGGACGACAGAGTCCAATGTCTCGTGCCCGGTCGCGCCAGAACTTCGCGTTCCGGGTGGACGTCAGACCTAAGGTATGTGGACAAAAGCCACAGACCGGACAAATAGGGAGCAAATGGCTATGACATCCACCCCCGAGATCGGACCGGGGCCGGGCACCTGGTACCTGGACCCGCTCCACTCCAGCTTGATCTTCGTCGCCCACTACCTGCGCTTCGGCCGGGTCCAGGGCACGTTCGGACGGGCGCGCGGGCATGTGCTCGTCACCGGGGACCCCGCACGGTCCGAGGTCGAGGTCGTCCTCGACGCGGCCAGCGTCAACACCGGCGTGGGCGCGCGCGACGCCCACCTGCGCTCGGCCGACTTCCTGGACGTGGACCACCACCCCGAGATCCGCTTCGCCTCCACCGGGCTGGAGCCGAGCCGGCGCGGACAGCACTCCTTCCGGCTGTTCGGCGACCTGACCATCCACGGGACGACCCTCCCGGTCACCCTCGACTCCCAGTGGGTCGGCGAGTCCCCGGACTACGTGTCGCCCGCCGACACCTACGGGCACTTCTTCTCCGCGAACACCCGGATCCGCCTCTCCGACTTCGGCGTGGGCGACGGCGGCGAGGTCCCGTGGGGCGGCCGGCTCGTCGGCGACACCGTCGACATCGTGCTGGAGGTCCGCCTCCAGAACCAGGACCCGCGCCCGTTCCTCCAGCAGATCGGGCACACGGCCTGAGGGGCGCCCGTCCCGGGAACCGCACGGGGCGAGCGCCGACACATCCCGGGACCGTCCCCCGGAACCCGTCCGCCCCCGCCCCGGACCGGCCTCAGGCGACGCCGCCGAGCAGCGCCTCGACCTCCTCGCGGGTGGGCATGGACGAACTGGCGCCGGGCCGCTGGACCGAGAGCGACGCCGCCGCCGCGGCGAACGCCATCGCCTCCTCCGGCGACCGGCCCTCCGCCCTCGCCACCGCGAACGAACCGCAGAAGGTGTCCCCCGCGGCCGTGGTGTCCACCGCCCTCACCTGCCGTGCGGGCGAGGCCACCGCCGCCCCGCCCCTGCGGCCGTGGAGCGAGCCGTCCTCGCCCAGGGTCAGCAGCACCTCCGGGACCAGCTCCAGCAGGGCGGCCAGCGCCTCGCGCGGGTCCGTGCGGCCGGTGATCGCGGCCGCCTCGTGCTGGTTGGGGACCAGGACGTCCACCGACTCCAGCAGCTCCGCGGGCAGGTCGCGCGCGGGGGCCGGGGTCAGGTAGACCGGCACACCGAGCGCGCGGCCGGTCCGCGCCGCGGAGACCACGGCCTCCATCGGCAGTTCGAGCTGGAGCAGCAGGGCCGCGCTCCCCTCGATGAGAGCCGCGTCGCCGTCGGCCACGCCGGCGACCCCGCCGTTGGCGCCGGGGACGACGATGATCGAGTTGCCCCCCTTGCCGTCCACGACGATGTGGGCGACGCCCGACACCCCGGGGACCGTGCGCAGACCGGACACGCCGACCCCGGCGGCCGCCAGGTTGGCGCGCAGCTCCTCGCCGAAGGCGTCGTCGCCCACCGCTCCGAGGAAGGCCACGTCGGCCCCCGCCCGTGCCGCGGCCACCGCCTGGTTGGCGCCCTTGCCGCCGGGCACCTGGCGGAAGTCGGTGCCCGTCACGGTCTCGCCGCTCGCGGGCACCTCGTCCACGTAGGCGACCAGGTCCATGTTGACGCTGCCGAAGACGGCCACGCGCGGCGCGCCGCCGGCGGCGCCCCCGCCGTCCGTGGTCCCGACCGCTCTGCTCCCGGCGCTCATGCCCCGGCCTCCTTCACCTTGGCGACGGACGCTCCGTCGTTCCCGTCGAGCCCCACGATGACCGGTGCGTGGTCGGAGGCCCCCTTGCCCTTGCGCTCCTCGCGGTCGATGCTCGCGCCGCTCACGCGGGAGGCGAGCGCCGGGGAGGCGAGGACGAAGTCGATGCGCATGCCCCTGCGCTTGGGGAAGGCCAGCCCCTTGTAGTCCCAGTAGGTGTACACGCCGGGTCCCGGGGTGTGCTCCCGGACGACCTCGCGGAACCCCGCGCCGACGAGCTCCTCGAAGGCCGCGCGCTCGGGCGCGGTGACGTGGGTGCTGCCCTCGAACGCGGCCATGTCCCACACGTCGTCGTCCTGCGGGGCGATGTTGAAGTCGCCGACGTAGGCGATCTGCGCGTCGGGGTCCTGCGCGAGGCGCGCGGCGCCCGCCTCGCGCAGCGCCTTCAGCCAGCGCAGCTTGTAGGCGTAGTGGGGGTGGTCGACCTCGCGGCCGTTGGGCACGTACAGGCTCCACACCTGGACACCGCCGCACGTCGCCCCGACGGCGCGCGCCTCGGACTCCTCGGGGTCGCCGTATCCGGGCTGGCCGGGGAAGCCGACCCGCACGTCCTCCAGCCCGACGCGGGAGGCGATCGCGACCCCGTTCCACTGGGAGAGGCCGTGGTGGGCGACCTCGTAGCCGCGGTCGGTGAAGACGGAGGCCGGGAACTGGTCGTCCCTGGCCTTGGTCTCCTGGATGGCGAGGACGTCGACGTCGCTCCGGTCCAGCCAGGCCCCGATCCGGTCGACCCTGGCCCTGGCACTGTTCACATTCCAAGTCGCGATACGCACAGCAGAAGGCTAGGCCATGGAGGGGGCCCGGGTGTTCGACGCGGGCTGTGCACGAGGGGGGAACGCCCAGCTGGGCGGGCAGGAACAGAAGGTGCCCCGGTGCGGCCGTCCTCCGCACCGGGGCGTGTGCGACTCCCGGCACGTGTCCGGTCGTTCGTGTCGCCTCTGTTGTGACGGCCGGGACCCCCTCGGGGTTCGCATTGGGCCAAAGGTTTTTTCCACGGAACCGCCGTGCGCGGCCACGGCGAGTCGTCGATCCGCGCGTCACCGGGCACGACGACAGCGGCCACGTGACGCAGGACACATCGACCGGGGGGGGCGGGCGCCGGCGCCCGCCGACCTCCCGGCTCCGGCGCCGACCGGTCCGCGGAAGGCCCGTCCCCGCCCCGGCGCCGACCGCGGCGGGCCGACTGTCGCCACCGGGGGCTACCGTGGCGGCATGGCTGAACCGCACCCCCGCCGAGACGCGGACCTCTCCCTCTCCCAGGCGCGCAGGATCGCCCTCGCCGCCCAGGGCTTCGCCGACCCGCGGCCCAGGGGGAGGGCGACCCTGTCCCACCTGGCCCGGGTGGTGCGCCGGGTGGGGATCCTCCAGATCGACAGCGTGAACGTGCTCGCCCGCAGCCAGTACCTGCCCGTGTTCGCCCGCCTGGGGAGCTACGACACCGCGCTGCTGGACCGGGCCGCCACCACGGCCGCGGGGGCGGGCGGCGCGCGCCTGGTGGAGTGCTGGGCCCACGAGGCCAGCCTGGTGCCGCCGGCCACGCGGCAGCTCATGCGCCACCGGATGGACCGCAACCGCGCCCAGACCCGGGTCGGCTGGATGAACGGCATCCGGGAGGAGCGGCCCGAACTCCTGAAGGCGGTCCTGGAGGAGGTCGTCCGGATCGGCCCGGCCACCGCCCGCGGCGTGGAGGCCGCCCTCGCGCACGACGCGCCGCGCGCCAAGGACCACTGGGGCTGGAACTGGTCCGACGTCAAGAAGTGCCTGGAGTACCTGTTCTGGATCGGCGACCTGACCTCCAACGGGCGCAACTCGCAGTTCGAGCGGCTCTACGACCTGCCCGAGCGGGTCCTCCCGCCGGAGGTGCGCGACGCCCCGCCCACCACGCCCGAGGAGGCGCACCGGGAGCTGGTGTCCATCGCCGCGCGCACGCACGGCGTCGCCACCGAGCCCTGCCTCCGCGACTACTTCCGGCTCAAGTCCGCCGAGTCCAGGCCCGCCGTGGCCGACCTCGTGGACTCCGGTGAGCTGGTCCCGGTGCGGGTGGAGGGCTGGAACCGCCCCGCCTACCTGCACCGGGACGCCCGGGTGCCCCGCTCGATGACGGCCCGGGCGCTGCTCAGCCCGTTCGACTCCCTGGTGTGGACGCGCGACCGCGCCGAGGAGCTGTTCGGGTTCCGCTACCGGCTGGAGATCTACGTGCCCGCCGCCAAGCGGGTGCACGGCTACTACGTGCTGCCGTTCCTGCTGGGCGAGGACCTGGTCGCGCGGGTGGACCTCAAGGCGGACCGCGCGTCGGGGACGCTCCTGGCCCAGAAGATCACCCTGGAGGACGGCGCCCCCGCCGACACCGTGCCGGAGCTGGTGGAGCAGCTGGCCGGGATGGCCGCCTGGCTGGGGCTGGAGAACGGCGCCGGGGGCCCCGCCCTGGCCCGCCGGTGAGCGGCGGGCGCGGACGGCGGGTCCGGGGCGGGGGCCGCGCGCCCGCGGGCGGGCACGCGGCCCCGGCACTCCGGGTCAGACGCGTTCGATGACGGTGACGTTGGCCTGGCCGCCGCCCTCGCACATGGTCTGGAGGCCGTAGCGTCCGCCGGTCCTGTGCAGCTCGGCGATCAGCTTGGTCATCAGGATCGAGCCGGTGGCGCCCAGCGGGTGGCCCAGGGCGATCGCGCCGCCGTTCGGGTTGACCTTGGCGGGGTCGGCGCCCAGCTCCTCGATCCACGACAGCGGCACGGGGGCGAACGCCTCGTTGATCTCGGTGACGTCGATGTCGTCGATGCCCAGCCCGGCCTTGGCCAGGGCGACCCTGGTCGCGGGGATGGGCGCGGTGAGCATGTACACGGGGTCGTCGCCGACCAGGGCCAGCTGGACGACGCGGGCCAGCGGGGTCAGCCCGTGCTGCTCGATCGCGCGCTCGGACGCGATGAGCAGCGCTCCCGCGCCCACGGAGATCTGGCTCGCGACGGCCGCGGTGAGCTCCCACCCCTCGCGCAGCGGCTTGAGGGCGGCCATCTTCTCCAGGGTGGTGTCGGCGCGGACGCCCTCGTCCCGGCTCACCCCGGCGAGGGGGGCGATCTGGTCGTCGAAGCGCCCCTCCTCCTGCGCGGCGGCGGCGCGCCGGTGGCTCTCCAGGGCGAACTCCTCCAGCCGCTCGCGCTTGTAGCCCCACTTCTCGCACATGAGCTGGGCGCCGCGGAACTGGGAGATCTCCTGGAGGCCGTAGCGCCCGGTCCAGCCCTCGCCGTAGAGGGGGAGGTCGTTGTCGAGGGCGAACTGGACGTTGGCGCCCATGGGGACCATGCCCATGTTCTCGACGCCGGCGGCCACGACCAGGTCCTGGGTGCCGGACATGACGCCCTGGGCGGCGAAGTGGACGGCCTGCTGCGAGGAGCCGCACTGGCGGTCGACCGTGACGCCGGGGACGCTCTCGGGGAGGCCGGCGGAGAGCCACGCGGTGCGGGCCAGGTCGAGGGCCTGGGGACCCGCCTGGCTGACCACGCCCATGACCACGTCCTCGACGGCGGCGGGGTCGACCCCGGTGCGCCGGACGAGCTCCTTGAGCACGTGCGCGCCCAGGTCCGCCGGGTGCACGGCGGCGAGGGCGCCCTTCCTGGTACCGACGGGGGTGCGTACTGCGCCGACGATGTATGCCTCGGCCACGGTGTCCTCCAAGAGCGTGGGTGACGATAACCGAACTGTATTCGGTTCCCTGGATCCGGCAAGCCCCGCCCCCGTGCTGCTACAGCCGGTGGGCCCCCTCGCCGAGGCGCGAGGCGTCCCCCTCGTCGCCGAGGGTGTCCGCGGTCATCCGCTCCAGGGCGGCGACCACCTCCGGGTGCTCCCCGGGCCCGTAGTCGGCCAGCAGCGAGCGCAGCGCGGTGCGCTGGGCGTCGAACACCTGCCGGGCCGCGTCCGCCCCGCGCCGGTTCAGCTCCCAGGCCCCGCCCCCGCCCGTCAGGTATCCGGCCTCCTCCAGCTCCCGGCGCACACCCTCCCAGGCGTCCTCGCCCAGCCCCGACATCCGCGCGAGCTCCGCCCCGGTGAGCGGCCCGGTGACGCCGAGGTGGCTGAGCGCCCAGCACGCGCGCGGCGAGATCTCCAGCCCCGCCGCCTCGCGCAGGCGCCCGTACATCTCGTCCGCGCCCTCCCTGCCGCAGGCCCGGTACACCTCGCGCTCGACGTGCTCCATCGCGCTGCGGCTCCCCGCGGCGACGGGCGGGATCGACTCGTCCAGCCCGGGGGAGCCGACGGTGGTGCGCAGGGGCACCTGCCGCAGGAACAGCGCGAGCACGAACCCGGCCGCCGCCACCGGCACCGCCCACAGGAACACGGTGTCCACGGAGTCGGCGTAGGCCTGGAGGAACGACGCCTGCGCCTCCGGGGGCAGCCGGTCCAGACTGCGGGGGTCGCTCTCCAGGGACGCCGGGTCCACCCCCGGCGGCAGCCGGATCTCCCCGGCGCGGGCCGCCAGGTTCGCCGCCAGCTGCCCGGAGAAGACCGCCCCGAACACGGCCGTGCCGAACGAGCCGCCGATCGACCGGAAGAACGTCGCCGAGGAGGTGGCCACCCCGAGGTCTGCGTAGTCGGCCGCGTTCTGCACGACCACGACCACCACCTGCATCACCAGCCCCAGGCCGAACCCCAGGACGAAAAAGTAGAATCCCATCTCCCAGAGCGAGCTCTCGGGGCCGAGGCGGGAGAGGAGCAGCAGTCCGAGCGAGGTGACGGCCATGCCCACCACGGGATAGGCCTTGTAGTGGCCGGTGCGGGTGACCAGGCGACCGCTGGTGATCGAGGTGAGGAACATGCCCAGCACCATCGGGATCAGGTGGAGGCCGGAGGCCGTCGGGGACAGGCCGTGCACGATCTGGAGGAACAGCGGCAGGAACGCCATCGACCCCATCATCGCGAAGCCCACGCAGAACCCGATGGCCATGGCGACCACGATGGTCGGGTCGCGGAACAGGCTGAGCGGCATGACCGGGTCGGCGGCCCTCCTCGCGGTCAGCCACCATCCGACACCGAGGACGGCGCCCGCGACGGCGAGCCCCACGACCTGGGGCGAGGCCCACGGGTAGACGCTGCCGCCCCAGGCCGCCACCAGGGTGAGGCACACGGCGGTGGCGGCCAGCAGGAGGATCCCGGCGTAGTCGACCCGGCGCCGACCGGTCGGCGTGCTGGCGGGCAGCACCGCCAGCACCGTGGCGAACGCGAGAACCCCCAGGGGAAGGTTCACGTAGAACACCCACCGCCAGGTCAGGTGGTCGACGAACAGGCCGCCGAGCAGGGGCCCCGCCACGCTGGAGATGCCGAAGACGGCGCCGAACAGCCCCTGGTACTTGCCCCGCTCCCGGGGCGAGACGACGTCGCCGATGATCGCGGAGGCGAGCACCATCAGCCCTCCCCCTCCGAGCCCCTGCACCGCCCGGAAGACGATGAGCTGGAGCATGTCCTGCGCGATGCCGCACAGGGCGGAGCCGACCAGGAAGATCCCGATGCACAGGAGGAAGAGCCGCTTGCGGCCGAACTGGTCGCCGAGCTTGCCCCACAGCGGGGTGACGGCGGTGACGGCGAGCAGGTAGGCGGTGATCACCCACGACAGGTGGTTGAGCCCGCCGAGCTCGGACACGATCGTCGGCAGCGCGGTGGAGACGATCGTCTGGTCCAGGGCGGCCAGGAGCACGGTGAGCATCAGCGCGGTCATGATCACCGCGATCCTGCCGCCCCGGTGCTCCCTGCGTTCCCGGCGGTCGGCCTCGTGCTGCGCCATCGGCTCTCCCCCGTGTCGGGCCGCGCACGGCTCACGGCCCCGCTGCGGCCACAGTAGGAACCCGGGGGCTCCCGTGAGCGGGGAACCGCCCACCGGAACAGGAACTTTGCCGTGGCTTGGAGCCGCCCCTTCAAAACCGAATATGGTTCGGTTACTGTGGCGTCAGCCAGTGATCCCCGACACGTCCGGAGCAGAGCATGAAGCGGGAACTCTTCGACGCCGACCACGACCTCTTCCGCGCATCGGTGGCCGAGTTCCTCGAGCGCGAGGTCGTCCCCTTCCACGCGCAGTGGGAGAAGGACGGGATCGTCCCGCGCGAGGTGTGGACCCGGGCGGGCGAGGTGGGGCTCCTCGGCCACGGCGTGCCGGAGGAGTACGGGGGCACCGGCCTGGACGACTACCGGTACAACGCCGTCGTCAACGAGGAGATCTGCCGGGCCCGCGCCAGCGGCCTCGGGATGACCCTCCAGAACGACGTCATGGCGCCGTACATGGTCAAGCTGACCGACGACGAGCAGAAGCGCCGCTGGCTGCCCGGATTCGCCTCGGGCCAGCTGATCGCCGCCATCGCCATGACCGAGCCCGGCACCGGCAGCGACCTCCAGGGCATCCGGACGTCGGCGGTCCGCGACGGCGACGCGTACGTGGTCAACGGCTCCAAGACCTTCATCACCAACGGCGTCAACGCCGACCTGGTGATCGTGGTCTGCCGGACCGACCCCGACGCGGGAGCGCAGGGCTTCTCCCTCCTCATGGTCCAGCGCGGCATGCCCGGCTTCAGCCGTGGCCGCAACCTGGACAAGATCGGCATGAAGGCGCAGGACACCGCCGAGCTGTTCTTCGACGACGTGCGCGTCCCCGCGGCCAACCTGATCGGCACGGAGGGCCAGGGCTTCATCCACCTCATGGAGAACCTGCCGCAGGAGCGCCTGTCCATCGCCACCTGCGCGGTCGCCTCCGCCGGCGCCGTGCTGGAGCACACCGTCGAGTACTGCCGGGAGCGCACCGCCTTCGGGCGTCCGATTGGGCGGTTCCAGAACAGTCGTTTTGTTCTGGCCGAGATTGCCACCGAGGTCGACATGGCCCGCACCTACGTGGATCGGGGCATCCAGCTGCTCAACCGGGGTGAGCTGACCGTCGAGGACGCCGCCATGGCCAAGTGGTGGACCACCGAGATGTGCAACAGGGCCGTGGACCGGTGCCTCCAGCTTCACGGCGGGTACGGGTACATGATGGAATACCCCGTGGCACAGGCTTGGCAGGACACCCGCGTCCAGACGATCTACGGTGGCACCACCGAGATCATGAAGGAGATCGTGGGACGCGGCCTCGGCCTGTGACCTGACAACCCCCTGGAAGGGTCGGAGCAGTCATGAGCGGTGCGTGGGACGGCCTCATCGTCATGGGCCTGCTGGTCGTGCTGCTCGTGATCGGCGTGCGCAGACTCCGGCCCAGGATCCACATCCCCTGGGCGACCAGCGGGATCGTGGTCTTCTTCGTCTTCGTGTGCCTGCTGCTCTGGGCGTGGTCCTGGCGGTAGGGACGGCGCGCCGCCTGCCCCGCCACGGCGGGGCGGAGCACGGACGCGGCCGGCGGGTGCCGCCCGTCGCGCGACGGGGCGGGCACCCGGCGACCGCGGTCTAGGCGTAGGGATCGAACTCGATGCCGTCGGGCTGCGCCCTGGCCAGCGCCCCCGGGAACGAGCCGTCCCTGAGGTCGAGCTGCGCGCTCCCGTAGTCCGCCGACGTGAACGCCTCCCGGATGCCCGGCGGGTAGTGGTCCCAGCTCACCAGGTCCGGGTACTGCCACACGCCGTAGTGGTTCTCCGGCGGGTCGTCGTGCCCGGCCGCGAACCGGAAGGCGTGGGTGGAGGCGCCGTCCTTGTGGTAGACGATCTTGGGGTGGGTGCCCTCCCACAGCACCTCGGACGCCGGCCTCGTGTCGTAGTCGCCGTGCGCCGACGCCGAGACGTGGCGCGCCTCGTCGTCGAACACCCACACCACGACGTGTTCGAGGTCGTGCCGGTGTCCGCAGCAGCCGTGGACGGTCTGGTCCTTCTCGAAGTAGAGCGCGTACATGTACGCGCACCATCCGCTCGCGTCGCACTTGGAGCGCGAATACGAGTTCGTGTTGTCGAGGTCGGAACGGTCACGGCAGTTGCCGTTCAGGGCCCCGGAGGTCTTCAGCCCCTCGGCGACGGTCCCGTCCGATCCGATGGCGGGGGACGAATAGCAGCCGTCGGTGTCGTAGTCGAAGGCGGGCTGCCATTTCCCGTCCGCCTCCGCGTGGCTCGCCGGAAGCGCGGGGGGCGGCGCCGCGAAGGCGTGGGCCGGGAGCGCGACGACCAGCGCCAGGGCCCCGACGAGGGAGCGGAGGGCCAGGCGCGGGACACGGCGGCCTGCCCTCCTCGCGGCTCCGGCCCCCGTGGCGGGGGAGGGAGCCCTGCGGACCGCCGGGACGCGTGGGGAACGGGGACCCACGCCCCTCCGGGCGGACTCGGCGATTCTCGGACCTGCAGAATTGGTACGGGGAACCACTTCTGCTTCTTCCATCGATGTCCTCCACTCCCTGTCCGGGAATCGGTTCATCTTTTTCTGTTGTCGTCGGACAAATTAACCGCGACGGTCGTCCACGACAAGAAGGGCAGGGCGGAAAACGCCTTGTTCGCCGGGAATTCGACGCCCGGCCGACCGCACGGCGGGGGACGCCCGGGGGGGCGGGCGGGGGGAGCGGGCGGGGGCGGCGCCGCGTCCGCCGGGTCCGGGAGACGGCGGGAGGGGCGGGGCCGCAGGGGCCCGCGGAACCGCTGGGACGCACGGGGCCCCCGCGTCACGGAACCGGGCGGGCCGACGGGGTCGGCCGCCGCGGCCCGCGGGAGGGCTCAGCCCTGCGAGCCCTCCTCGTCCTCACCGTGCATCGGCATCTCGAACCAGACCGCCTTGCCGTCCGGCGTGGGACGGGAGCCCCACCGGCTCGCCAGCTGCTCCACCAGGTAGAGGCCGCGACCGCCCTCGTCGTCGGCGGCCGCGCTGCGGATGCGGGGCAGGCGCAGGTCGTGGTCGAAGACCTCCACCCACACGGCGGAGGCGCCGCGCCGCAACCGGAGCAGGAACTCCTTGTCGGCGGTGTCCTCGGCGGGTTCGTCGTCCTCCTCGGCCGCCGCCTCCAGCAGGTCCGTCCAGTCCTCGTCGAACTCGTCCGCCGCCGACCCCGCGCCGAGGGGCGTCTCCGAGTCCAGGACGCCGTTGCCGGTGAACTCGCGGTGCACGGGGTGGGGGGTCGCGTGGATGACGACGTTGGTGACGATCTCCGAGACCAGCAGGCAGGCCAGCTCGGACTGGTCGCGGTCCATCCCCCACTCGTCGAAGGTCTTGGCCGCCAGGTGGCGCGCCTCGCCCACGGTGGAGGCCTCCGAGGGGAACCAGCCCTCGCGCAGGGCCAGTGCGTCGGAGTGGGTGCGCACGACCAGCAGCGCGGTGTCGTCGTCCAGCTCGCCGGGGACGCCGTGCAGGGCCGCCTCGGCGATCTCGTCGACGTCCTTGTCCGCGACCTCGGAGACCCGCTCGGCCAGCCTGGCCAGGGCGCGCTCGGGGTCGGGCGCACCGCCGACCGGGTGCCGGTTCACGAGCCCGTCGGTGTACATGACCAGGGTCGCGCCGAGCGGGAGCCGCAGTTCGGCCTGGTGGTAGACGACGTCCTCGGCCGCCCCGCCCTTGGCCCGCACGCCCAGCATGCGGTCGGCCGCCGCCAGGTCGAGCTTGTCGACCGAGTCGGAGGTGACCAGCAGCGGTGTGGCGTGCCCGGCGTTGGCGTAGGACAGCTCGCGCGACCACGCGTCGTAGACCATGTACAGGCAGCTGACGCTGGGGATCCAGGTGCCGCCGCCGTCCTCGTCCGGCTGGCCGAGCTGGCGGACCCACTCGTCGAGTTCGCGGAGGATGTCCGCGGGCTCGCGGTCGGCCTGGGCGAAGGCCCGCAGGGCGGCGCGCAGCTGCCCCATGACCGCGGCGGCGTGCGGACCGCGGCCCTCCACGTCGCCGATGACCAGCCCGACGCGTCCCGCGGAGAGCGGGATGGCGTCGTAGAAGTCGCCGCCGACCTGGGTCTGCACACCGTAGCCGTGCGCCTGGAGGGGCCCGGCGGGCTGGTAGCGGTGGGCGATGGTCAGCCCGTCCAGGTGCGGGAAGTGGTGCGGGAGCAGGCTCCGCTGGAAGGCGAGGGCGGTGCTGCGCTCCTCCTCGAACAGGCGCGCGTTGTCGATGGTCAGGGCCACCCGGGAGGCGATGGCGCCGACGAGGTCGCGGTCGAACCCGCCGTAGGTGCTCTTCTGGCGGGGGGAGAGCCCCGAGAGCGCCAGGGTGAGCACGCCGAGGACCTCGCCGCGTGCCCGCAGGGGGGCGGCGATGGCGGAGGTGACGCCGACCTGCCGGGAGACGGTGTCGGAGCGGGTGCTGGGAGAGTTCTCGAACAGGTAGTCGCTGCTGACGACGGTCTCCATCCGACGCAGCGCCTGGGTGACGAAGTGGCGTTCGGGGTAGCGGACCTCGTCGCCGACCCCGAACCACGTGCGGGGCGGCGGCGTCCACCCCTCGGCGTGCACCGACACCTGTCTGACCAGGCGGTCGTGGTCGTAGAGGTCGATGAAGCAGTGGTCGGCGAACTGCGGCACCAGGATGCCCGCGACGCCCTTGACCGTGGAGTCGAACTCCAGGGAGCTGGCCAGGCGGCTGCCGATGCGTTCGAGCAGTCCGTACTGCTCCTCCACACGGCCGCTGCGCAGGGCCTCGCGGGCGATGAGGGTGATGCCGTCGATCTCGCCGGACTCGTCGCGCATCGGCACGGCCTGGGCGCGCACGTGGATCCACGTGGAGTCGCCCTTGAGGACGGCGAACGTGCCCTCCCAGTGCTCGCCGCGCAGGACGCGGCGGGCCAGCTGGGAGGCGTGTTCGCGGTCCGATTCGTGGATGCCGATGTCGAGGAGGGAGAGGCCGACGTAGTCCCGGCCGCCGACGAACCCGAAGAGCTCGCGGGCGAAGGGGTTCCAGTAGCGCAGCAGGCTGGACCTGTCGATGACGACGATGGCGATCTGCGCCTGGTCCACCACAGCGGCCGTGGTCAGCGCGCCGCTCTCCCGGAAGGGCTCACCCCACCGTGTCATCTAGCCGCCACCTCGCCGTCATGAGCTGCATACATGCCCGCTCCGGGTACCCCGAACGACCGCACCTTGGGGCGAGCGTAGCAACACCGTCAACGTTCCCGCAGCGCAATGTGACAATCCCGATGAGCAACCAATCAACGTGTTCGCGTGGTTCACGGCTTGGCGACGAAGATGTGTCCGGCGACGACCTCGGAGAGGTCGGTCCCCTCGGACTCGCCGCCGATCACGTGGACGCCCCCGTCGGAGGCCCTGAGCACCACTTCCTGCCCGGGTTGTACCCCGGATTCGCGCAAGGTGAGCATGATGTCGGCGTCCGACTGGATCTGCTCGCTGATGCGCCGTACCGTCACGGTCGTCTCGCTGTTGCCCGCGACGTCGATCATCGGAACGATCGAGTCGTCGGTGAAGGGCTCGGGCGAGTAGTTCTCCAGGCCGAGCTCGTCCAGGCCCGGGATCGGGTTGCCGTGGGGGCACACCGAGGGGGCGTTGAGCAGCGTCACGAGGCGCTCCTCCACCGCCTCGGAGATCACGTGCTCCCAGCGGCAGGCCTCGATGTGCACGTCCTCCCAGGGCAGCCCGATGACGTCGACGAGCAGGCGCTCGGCGAGCCGGTGCTTGCGCATGACGTGCGTGGCCAGTCGACGGCCCTCGGCCGTCATGACGAGGTGCCTGTCGTTCTCGACCCGCAGCAGGCCGTCGCGCTCCATGCGGGCCACCGTCTGGCTGACCGTGGGTCCGCTCTGGTGCAGGCGTTCGGCGATACGCGCCCGAAGCGGGACGATGCCCTCCTCCTCGAGCTCGAAAACCGTCCGGAGGTACATCTCCGTGGTGTCGATCAGCCCGTGTGCGGTCAAGTCTCCCCTCCCAAGGCTCTGCGCCCGACGCGCGGTCGCGAGCGGGCACGGCAGGTCTCTCACAACACAGGCCGGGACCACGTGATTCCCAGGGGCCGAGTGGGGACCGGGGCGTCCGCAGGACCGCGGGAGCGACCACCGATACGGCAAGCATATCGCGCATCGGCGAGCCCGAATTTCTCCACCGTCCCACAATGTGGACAGCGGAGGGGCGTCGTCCGCCCCTCGGCGCAGGAGTCGCTGGTCCCGGCCCCTCCGGGCCGTTCGCCCCTGGAGGAATGCCCGACGGACCCTTGCGAAGGGCCCTCCGGCGCCACACGGGCCCGGGGCGCGCACCGGACGCGACGGGGATCACTCCGGGGGCGCCCGCACCGGCCCCTCCGCGGCGGGGTTCAGGGGGACAGGCGGTCGATCTCCCACGCGTCCCCGTCGCCGCGCAGGTAGCGGAAGCGGTCGTGCATGCGGTCCGGGCCGCCCTGCCAGAACTCGACCTCCTCCGGGACGAGGCGGTAGCCGCCCCAGTAGGAGGGCCTGGGGACCTCCTCGTCCTCGGCCCACACCGTCTCGAAGCCCCGGTACAGGCGGTCGAGCTCGGCGCGGTCCTCCACGGTCCGGGACTGGCGCTCGCTGGCCCAGGCCCCGAGCTGCGAGCCGCGCGGCCGTGTGGCGAAGTAGCGGTCGTTCTCCGCGTCGGAGAGCCGTTCGACCCGACCGGCCACCAGGACCTGCCTGCGGATGGCGTGCCAGGGGAAGAGGAGGCCGGCGCGGGGGTCCGCGTCCAGCGCCTCCCCCTTCCTGGAGGTGTAGTTGGTGAAGAAGCGCAGCCCGGTCCTGTCGTAGCCCTTCAGCAGCACCGTCCTGGCCCTGGGCATCCCCGAGGGCTCGACGGAGGCCAGGACCATGGCGTTCGGCTCGGCCAGCCCCGACTCGTAGGCCTCCTCGAACCACAGGTGGAACTGCGTCATCGGATGGGCGGCGAGGGAGGAGCGCACCAGGGGTTCACCCGTGTACGGTTTCCGCAGTTCGGCGGGGTTTCGGTGGTCCACAACGGGCATCTTCTCGCGTCGGGCGGTCCCGCGCCACCCCGCCCCGCCCCCCGCTCCCCCTCATACGCAGCCGGGGTCGGCCGGGGGCAGGTCCGCGCTGCTCATGCCGCACCTGTGGATGACGTGCTGGCGGTCCCCGCCCGAGTCGGGTCCCACCAGGACCAGCTGCACCAGGCGCTCCGGGAACCAGTGGCCGTCGACCGAGCTGTCGAACTCGAGGTAGCCCGACATGCCGGTCAGGCCGCGCGTGTCCCGGATCCCGCCCAGGAGCTGGTCGCGCTTGGCCTCGTAGTCCTCCTGGGCCCGGAGGAACGGCCGCCGTTCCAGTCCGACGAACCCCAGCGGCCCCCGCGCGGCGAGCTCCTCGGGGGTCAGGCCGGTGTGCGGCATCGCCCGCGAGACGACGAGGAGGGCGTCGCTGGCCACCGCGGCGTGCGCGATCGACGGGAGCTCGGTCCGCGGGACCGGTTCCCCCTCCTCGTCCCCGTCCTCCCGGTACAGCTCCTCCACGAGGTCGTCCACCGCCGTGTAGAACCCCTGGGAGTCCTCCTCCGCCAGCGCCTCCGACTCGCCCCAGGACCCGCTGGCCGCGAGCGGCGTGTAGAACACGGGGTGCTGGAGGGACTGGCTGATGCGGTCCTCCTCGTCGGCGACGAACTTGGCGATGTCGTCCCCGCCGAGGATGGTCATGTCCCCTCCCACGCACGCCGCGCCGCCCGCGGTCCTGAAGTAGTCGTGGAAGGCCGTGAAGTCCGCGGAGCGCCCGGCGAAGTAGAGCAGGTCGGGCGGGTCCTCCGTGCACAGCCGGTCGAGGTGGTCCCGGAAGGTGGTGTCCTCCTCCAGGTCGCCGCTCCCGTACAGGAGGGTCCCGTCGGCGTACTCCTCCGGCCCGAGCCCCCGCGCGCCCTCCCAGACGGATCCGCCCTCCTCCTGGAAGGCCGCCATGAACAGCTCGGCCAGGTGCGGGCCGTACTGCTCGTGCGCTCCCCCGTCCTCCGCGGCCCCCGCGCTCGCGATGGCCACGGCCGTGCGGGCGGGCTCCAGCCCGTACTCCACCCCCCGGTCGCCGGTCCACGGCACGCCGTTGTAGGCCCAGTGCGCCGCCTGCTCGGCGATGCGGCTGTTGGCGGGGGCGACGGGGAAGAAGAACTCGTTGTGCTGCCGCTCGCCGGACCGGGCGACGTCGTCGTAGGTGGCGGTGGTGCCGACCATCGGTATCCCGGCGTCGCCGACGATCCGGATGGCCTCGCTGTTGGGCGCGACGCTGTGCCCGAAGCCGACGGCGCCGATCGGGCGGTCCATGCCGAGGTACGTGTTCCCGGACCGCGCGGCGATCTCCCGCGCGGTCTCCTCGGCGTGGGCCCACGCCTCCCCCGCGTTGCCGATCAGGATCTTGATCTTGGGCGTGCCGTCCCTGCCGACCAGCTCGTTGTGCTGGTCCTGCTGGAAGGCCAGGCCCAGCAGCTCACCCTGGACCCCGGAGAGCGAGGGGTCGCCGGGGTCGGCGATCTCCAGCTCGGCGATGTAGGCGATGGTGACGTAGGGGTCCCCGCTGTCGTCGACCGCCCGGTTCTGGTCCCGGATGCGCTCGGTCACCTCCTCCAGCCGCTCGTGGAACACGAAGTCCCCGAAGGAGACGCCGACGCACTGGCCGTTCCTCGTGTCGATCCCGGCGGGGACCACCAGGCCCCGCTGCACGCAGGGGTGCAGGGCGGGGACGACCACCGTCCCGAGGAGGACCGCCAGGACGACGCAGGCGGCGGCGCCCGCCGTCCAGAGCCCCGCGAGGGCGGGGGCGGTGAACACCCGGACGGGTTCGGGCCGCAAGGAGCCCCGGGGGCGGTCCCCGCGCAGCGGAACGACGTCCAGGGCGACGAGCCGGTGGGCGCCGAGCCGCCCGGCGGCGTGGCGCGCCCTGGTCCAGCGGCCGACCTCCGGGGCCCGCTGCGCGGCGCCCTCCCCCTCGGGGAGGGAGGGGTACCGGGCGGTGTCCACCCCTCCCCGCACGAGCGGAGGGGTGGAGCCGCACCGGACCTGCACGATCAGGAGGGGGTCGGGGAAGCCGCGGCGCAGCCGCTCGTCCTCGACGAGGAGGACGAGGTAGCGGGCCACCGGGTCGAGGCGCTCCTGTTCCAGGAGGAGCACGGGGCGCTGCCTGCGCTTGCGCCTGCGGCGCCCGGCCGCGCCGTAGGCGCGGTGGAGGTCGTCGAGGAAGGCGTTGACGGCGAGCCGGTGGACGCCGGGAGGCCTGGTGTCGGCGCTGATCCGCCCGCCCCCCGTGTCGCGGTCGTTGAGCTGGTTGAGGACGTGGATCCCGCGTTCGCGGTGGTTGGGGAGGGCCTTGTCGCCGCCCGCCTCGTGGGTGACGTAGCGGTGCCGGTTGAGCCAGCGGTAGGGCCACCAGGGCAGGAGCACGAAGAACGCGACGACCGCGTAGGCGGCCGTCAGCGCGACGCCGGCGAGGAGGCCGATCAGCTCGTTGACCTGCTGGGCGACCAGGCCCAGGACGGCGAAGGGCGTGGCGGTGACGACGAGGGAGACGACGAAGGCCAGCGGGGTGAGCAGTCTCTCGTCGAGCTTGCCGAAGGTGACCCGGTCGGAGACGCGGGTCGCCCAGCGGGAGGTGCGGGAGGCGGCGGAGGCGAGCCAGCGCCGGCGCACGACGAAGGAGAGCCGGGACCGCTCCCACCGTGACGGTGCTCCGGCCGGGGCGCCGTCGTCCCCGGTGTCCGGGTTCCGCCCTCCGGCCGCGTCGAGGAGGCGCTCGCGCCGTTCCCTGGCGCTGTCCAGCCGGACCCGGCGCAGCTCGTTGATGACCTCCACCTGGGTCTTGCTGTCGCTGGTGAGCGCGACGCCGTCCTGGGGGACCTCGGAGCCGGACACGTTGGCCTGCACTGTGGCCGGCTCGCACCTGCGCAGCCACAGCAGGGAGCTCAGGCGGGCGAAGCGGGGAGGGGAGGGGGGCTTGTGGTACCACTTCTGCCCGGGCTGGTCGCCGAGGCGGGCGAGGCGGCCGTCGACCAGGCGTTCCATCAGGTCGTAGAGCTGGTCGGTGGTGACGGGGGCGTCCTCGCCCGGGGGGCCGGCGCCCGGAGGGGCGGCCAGCGGTGCGCCGGTGCTCTCGACGCCCGGGTGCGGCGCGGTCCGGCGCCGCCCGAACCGCCTCCCGGCCCCGTTCCCGGAGGGAGGGCCGCCGTCGCCGGGCCGAGGAGCGGCGGCCGCCCCTCCGGCCTCCGCGCTCCCCCCGGCCCCGCCGGACGGAAGCGGCTCCGCGGGCTCCTCCGCCTCGGGCAGGCGCCACACGAGGTTCGCCCCGCCCCGCTCGACCA
Source organism: Nocardiopsis sp. NPDC055824 (assembly GCF_053616335.1). Classification (NCBI taxonomy): domain Bacteria; kingdom Bacillati; phylum Actinomycetota; class Actinomycetes; order Streptosporangiales; family Nocardiopsidaceae; genus Nocardiopsis; species Nocardiopsis sp. NPDC055824. The sequence goes on along the minus strand of NZ_JBSHDN010000118.1, from coordinate 1,688 downwards.
GCATGCGCAGGACCTCCGAGCGGTCCGCCGTACCGCGCACGGCCAGGTCCAGGACGGGGGGCGGCTCGGCGACGTCGCCGCGCTGGAGGCCGTCGTGCTTGTCCGCGGGGAGCCGGCGGGCCACGCGGCGCTCCATGCGGGCCAGGAGGGTGTACCTGCGGCGTGGGGGGCGGGCCCGCAGCGCGTCGAAGACGGCCAGGAAACGGGGCGGCGCCCCGGGGGCGGCGGTCCGGTCGCCGGACTCGTCGTCAACCACTCGCGAAAACCCCTTCACGGCTCGTGTCGGTCCCGTCACTCCCCCCGAAGCTGTTTCTCATTAGACAACAAGGGCTTCGGAAGATTCATCCGTTTTGGCGGAATTGACACTGACCCATACCGGCCAGAACTTCTGAGAATGTGACAATTCGATCCTCCGGTCACGCGCATGCACGCCGTGAACGGAGGCCCTGACCGGCTGCGTCACCACTCCCACCACTACCCTGGGGACCGTGACCGACGAGATTCAGATCCCCGCGAACCTGCTGCCCGCCGACGGCCGTTTCGGCAGCGGCCCGTCCAAAGTGCGCCCCGCGCAGCTGGAGGCCCTGGCCTCCTCCGGCTCCCGCTACATGGGGACCTCCCACCGGCAGAAGCCGGTCAAGTCCCTGGTCTCCCGGGTGCGCGCCGGCGTGAGCGACCTCTTCTCCCTGCCCGACGGGTACGAGGTCGTCCTCGGCAACGGCGGGACCACCGCCTTCTGGGACATCGCCGCGCACGGCCTGCTGCGCTCCAGGTCCCAGCACCTGTCCTTCGGCGAGTTCTCCGGCAAGTTCGCGAAGGTCGCCAAGGGCGCCCCGTGGCTGGAGGAGCCCACCGTCATCAGCACCGACCCCGGCAGCCACGGCGAGCCCGTCGCCGAGGCCGGTGTGGACGTGTACGCCCTCACCCACAACGAGACGTCCACCGGCGTGGCCGCCCCCATCAAGCGGGTCGCGGGCGCCGACGACGACGCGCTCGTCCTGGTGGACGCCACCAGCGGGGCGGGCGGCCTGCCCGTCGACATCACCGAGACGGACGTCTACTACTTCGCCCCGCAGAAGAGCTTCGCCGCCGACGGCGGGCTGTGGCTGGCGGTCATGTCGCCCCGCGCCCTGGCCCGGGTGGACGAGATCGCCGCGAGCGGCCGGTACATCCCCGAGTTCTTCTCGCTGACCACCGCGGTGGACAACTCCCGCAAGGACCAGACGTACAACACCCCGGCCGTGGCCACGCTGCTGCTGCTCGCCGAGCAGCTGGAGTGGATGAACACGCGGGGCGGGCTGGAGTGGACGGTGGCGCGCACCGCCGAGTCCTCCTCCATCCTCTACGACTGGGCCGAGAAGTCCCCGGTCGCGACCCCGTTCGTGACCGACCCGGCCAAGCGCTCCCAGGTGGTCGGCACCATCGACTTCAGCGACGACGTCGACGCCGCCGCCGTCGCGAGGGTCCTGCGCGCCAACGGCGTCGTCGACACCGAGCCGTACCGCAAGCTCGGCCGCAACCAGCTGCGCGTGGCCATGTTCCCGGCCGTCGAGCCGAGCGACGTCCAGGCGCTCACCGCGTGCGTGGACCACGTGCTCACCGAGCTGTCCTGACCCGTTCGCCCCACGTTGCACAATGGTGGCCGACCCGTGTTACCACCGGTGGGGCACCCGCTTTTCCGGCCGCTC
>NZ_JBSHDN010000117.1:0-19924 GCF_053616335.1 Nocardiopsis sp. NPDC055824 | reverse complement strand
GCCCAGGGCCGTCGGCGCCGTCCCGTGCCCGGGCCGGGTCCCGCGCGGGGTTCGACCTGCCCGAACCGCTGTGCGATCCGGACGCCGGCGCCGCACGGCACCGCCGCCGGAGGCCCGGGGCCCGCAGCCGGTGGGTGCGGGCGGCGGCCCGGGCCCGGGCCGCACGCGCGGCGGCCCCGGGGCGCGGGTGCGCCGGGCGGGGCAGGACGCCCGTTTGCCGGCGTCCGGGAGCGACCACCCCGACAGCGAGGAGCAGCGCGTGCCCACCACCGTGTCCTACGGCGACCACCCCAGCCGGAGCGTCCACCGCTGGGAGCCGGAGGGCGCCGGCGGACCCGCGCCCGTCGCCGTCCTGCTGCACGGCGGCTGGTGGCGCGACAGGCACGACGCCGCCCTGATGGATCCGCCGGCCCGCGACCTCGCCTCCGCCGGGTGGGCGGTGTGGAACATCGAGTACCGGCGTACCGGGGACGACGGCGGCGGCTGGCCGCAGACCCTAGACGACGTCGGCGACGCCCTGGCGTACCTCGCCGACGCGGCCGCACGCGAGCCCGAGCGGTACGACCTCGGACGCGTGGTGTGCGTGGGGCACTCCGCCGGAGCACATCTCGCCCTGCTCAACGGCCTCGCGGAGGGTGGGACCCCGGTGACCTCGGTGGTCGCCCTGGCCCCCGTCACCGACCTGGAGCGGTCCGCCCTGGCGGGGCTCGGCGAGGGCGCCGTCGTCCCGTTCCTCGGGCCGGACCCCACCGCGGAGCTCTACCGGGTCAGCTCGCCGGTACGGCGCCCGCTGACCGGCCTGCCGCAGCTGGTGGTGCACGGGGACGCCGACCAGCGCGTCCCGGTCGAGCACAGCCGCGCCTACGCGGACGCGGTGCGCGCGGCGGGCGGCACCGTGGAGTACCACGAGGTCGCCGGGGCCGACCACTTCGCCGTCATCGACCCGCGGGGGCCCGCCTGGGAGGTGGTCCGCGCGTACCTGGCGCGGACGGGCTGATCCGGGCCGGCGGGCGGCCCGCCGCCCGCGGACGCGGGAGGGGGCGGCCCGGCACGGACCGCCCCCTCCCGTCCGTCGTCCCGCCTCCCCGCGCGGGTCCCGGGCGCGGGGCACAGGGTCAGGAGGACCCGTTCGCCCCGTTCGTCCCGCTCGTGCCCTGGTCGGACCGGGCGGAGCCGTTGCGCCACCGGTCGGCGACGTTGTCGAAGATCTTGCCGCCCGCGCTGGCCGCGCTTCCGGCCACGTCGCGCAGGGTGCCCAGGAGCGGGTCCCCCGAGCGCTCCCACGACTCCTTGTAGGACTTGGCGGCGCTGCGGGCCTCCGCGCCGACCCTCGCCTCGCGGTCGGAGGAGCGGCGGGGGTAGTCGCCGCCGATGATCCGCTGGTAGGAGCCCTCCTCGATCCACCGGTGCAGCTCGGCCAGGCGGACCACCGCGAACGGGTGGGTCTGTCCCATCAGGCTGATCAGCTTGAGGAAGCTGTCGCGGGCGTCGCCGCCGGACTCGTACTCGCGCGCCTGCTCCAGGAACGCGTCGGGGTTCATCTCGACCAGGGTCGAGCCGCCCGCGAGCTTCATCAGCGCGCGCTTGGCGGCCTCGGGGTTCTGGGAGGCCAGGACACCCGCGCGGTCGCAGGAGAGCTCGGACTTGCGGTACCACTCCTCCAGCGCGGCGACGATGGCCTGGAGGCCGATGTAGCCCAGGGGCACCCACGCCACGCGGGTCGCCAGCCTGATCAGGGCCAGCAGCATGGTGCGGTACACGGCGTGGCCGCTGAGGATGTGCCCGACCTCGTGGCCGATGACGAAGCGCTGCTCCTCGTCGTCCAGCAGGTCGAACAGGCCCGTGGTCATCACGATGAAGGGCCGCTGGCTGCCGATCGCCATGGCGTTGGGCTTGGGGTTCATCTGGATGTAGAGCTCGGGGACCTCGTCCATGTCCAGGACGTAGGCGGCGTCGCGGACGTAGTCGTGGACGTGGGGGAACTGGGTGGGGCCGACCCGGACGGCGCTGGACAGGAACATCAGTCTGAGGGCGCGTTCGTTGAACAGCCCCGACATGCGCTTGAACACCTCGTCGAACCCGCGCAGCGAGCGCAGCGCCACCAGGGCCCCACGGTCGGCGGGGTGCTCGTAGGCGCGGGGTGAGATCTCGGAGAGCCGGACGCGGACGCGGTCTGGTGTGTTGGCCATATCGGCATGCTATGCGGCCCGATGGCGCTTGGCCACGGTTTCGACCTTCGAGATATGACGCGATTGCCGGGGTGCTCCGACACGCCCGGGAAGCAGGCCGAGAAGGTCGCGGTTGTTCCGTTGAAGGGAACAAAACGGGAGGAAGAGGCCGCCGAAGGTGCCCGTCGTCGGCTAACCTCGGTTGGCCGATCCCGGCAAACACGACCCACGTCCACGGCGAAACGGAGCGCACAGTGGCGCACGAGGCTCCAGGCGTCCTCCCAGGTGAAGGCCTCCCTCCACGGCGGAGCGGCGCCGGCCCCACCAAGGTCGGCATCATGGGCGGCACCTTCGACCCCATCCACCACGGGCACCTCGTGGCCGCCAGTGAGGTCGCCCACCTCTTCGGCCTCGACGAGGTGGTGTTCGTGCCCACGGGGCAGCCCTGGCAGAAGGACCCGGCCAAGGTGACCCCCTCCGAGGACCGCTACCTGATGACGGTCATCGCGACCGCGGAGAACCCCCAGTTCCGCGTGGACCGTGTCGAGATCGACCGCTCGGGGCCCACCTACACCCTCGACACCCTCCGCGAGATGCGCTGCAAGTACGGTCCCGAGGTGGAGCTGTACTTCATCACCGGGGCCGACGCGCTGGGCGCCATTCTCAGCTGGCACAACGTCGACGAACTTTTCGATCTCGCGCATTTCGTAGGCTGTAACCGTCCCGGTCACCATCTCAGTGACTCAGGACTGCCCGAGGGCAAGGTCTCCCTGGTGGAGGTCCCCGCGCTGGCGATCTCCTCGACCGAGTGCCGGGAGCGGGTCCGCAAGGGCGAACCCATCTGGTACCTGGTCCCCGACGGCATCGTTCGCTACATCCACAAGACCGGGCTCTACCGGGACAGCTGAAAGGCAGCAAGTACAACGTGACAGCCACCGACAGGGCTCTTGAGCTCGTCAGGGTGGCGGCCGAGGCCGCCTCCGACAAGCTCGCCCAGGAGATCATCGCCTACGACGTCAGCGAGCAGCTGGTCATCACCGAGGCGTTCGTGCTCTGCTCGGCCCCCAACGACCGCCAGGTGCGCTCGATCGTCGACGAGGTCGAGGACCAGCTCCGCCTGAAGGGCGGCGTCAAGCCGCTCCGGCGCGAGGGCGAGCGGGACGGCCGCTGGGTGCTCCTGGACTACGCCGACATCGTCGTGCACGTCCAGCACGAGGAGGAGCGCGGCTACTACGGCCTCGAACGGCTGTGGAAGGACTGCCCCGAGATCGAGCTCCCCGAAGGGGCGCGCGGAGCCGAGCGCACCGCCCTCGACGAGCAGTAACCCTTTCGGACCCACCCCGAGCGGAGAGAAACACCCTGTGAGCGACACCCCTCGCGTGCTGTTCTGGCGGCACGGACGCACGGCCTGGAACGTGGAGAACCGCTTCCAGGGTCAGACCGACATCGAACTCGACCAGGTCGGCCACGCCCAGGCCCGGCGGGCGGGCGGCCTGCTCGCCTCGCTCGGCCCCGACGTCATCGTCGCCTCCGACCTGAAGAGGGCCGCCGACACGGCCGGGTACCTCAGCCGCGCCACAGGGGTGCCCATCGAGTTCGACAAGGGACTGCGCGAGCGGTTCGGGGGGTCCTGGGAGGGGCGGACGGGGGCGGAGCTGTCCGCGCGCTGGCCGTCCGAGCACGCTCGGATGGCCATCCCGGACGGGGAGCCCATCTCCGAGGTCGGCGACCGCATGCGGGCGGCCGTCGACCGGGGACTGGCCAGAACCCCGGCCGGGGGACTGCTCGCGGTGGTCAGCCACGGTGCGGCCGTACGCATCGGGATCGCCCGCATGCTCGGCATCCCCGACGAGCAGCGCGAGATCCTGGGCCCCCTCAGCAACTGCTCCTGGTCGGTGCTCCAGGAGCGCCGGGGGCAGTGGCGGCTCATGGAGCACAACGCGGCGAGCCTGCCCGAACCCGTGGTCCTCAGCGACGACGCCTGAAACCGTTTCGACGTTCTCGCCGGATTCCGCTATGGTTCTGGGAGTCGTGAGGGCGAAAGCCCCCGACTCCCACACGGGGCTATGGCGCAGTTGGTAGCGCGCCTCCATGGCATGGAGGAGGTCTGGGGTTCGAATCCCCATAGCTCCACGGACTGAGGACGATCCTGCTCGCGCGTGACCGCGCTCGCCGGGTCGTCCTTCGTGTTTACCGGGGGGGAGACCCCCCGAACCCCCCGAGGCACCCCCCTGGGGTTGGGGTCGCGGTGATCGGCGGGGCGGCGGTACCGCACCTGGCGGCGGGGATGTCGTCCGTCCGTCGCGGCGTTTTCCTGCGCACAGGTCTTGCTGGCCTGCGTTCTCCGGGACGATCCTGCTCGCGCGTGACCGCGCTCGCCGGGTCGTCCTTCGTGTTTGCCGGGGGGAGACTCCCCGAACCCCCCGAGGCACCCCCCCTGGGGTTGGGGTCGCGGTGATCGGCGGGGCGGCGGTACCGCACCTGTCGGCGGTGACGCCCGTCCGGCCGTGGCGGGTCCCCTCGGGGCCGCGGGAAGCGGCCCCGGGGGGACCGGGGTCAGGGCAGCGCCCGGAAGAACGCGCGGACGTCCTCGACCAGGAGCTCCGGCTCCTCCATGGACAGGAAGTGGCCGCCCCGGCCGAGCTCGGTCCACCGCACCACGTGGTGGTCCCGCTCCGCCCAGCGCCGCACGGTCACGTCCTGCGCGGAGACCAGCACCCCCGTCGGCACCGTCCCCCGCTCGGGGGCCCAGCCGCCGGCCTCCCAGCCCCCGTCCGTCCCCCCGTCCGCCGTCTCCCCGCTGTCCCATCCGCTCGCGGAGTCCTCACCCCAGGAGCTCGCGGACATCTCCTCGTAGTAGATCTGCGCGGACGAGCCCGCCGTGCCGGTCAGCCAGTAGAGCGACACGCACGTGAGCATCCGGTCGCGGTCGAGGGCGGCCTCGGGCAGGGCCTCCTCCGGCTCGCTGAGCTCCTTGAACTTCTCCACCATCCAGGCGAGCTGACCCACGGGCGAGTCGTTGAGCCCGTAGGCCACCGTCTGGGGGCGCTTCGCGTTGCACTGGAGGTAGCCGTCGTTGTAGTCCTGCATCGACTTCCACCGCTCCTCCTCCACCCCCGTCAGGCCCTCGGTGTCGCCCTCCGCGACGGGGAACGTGATCATGGCGTTGAGGTGCACCCCGAGGACCCGCTCCGGCGCCTGCCTCCCCACCTCGGGGGCGACCCACGAGCCCGTGTCGTAGCCATGGACGCCGTAGCGCTCGTAGCCGAGCCGCGACATCAGACCGACCATGACCCCGGCCATCCTGGCCGCCCCCATCCCGGGACCGGCCAGCGGCGTGGAGGGGCCGAACCCCGGCAGGGACGGGACGACCAGGTGGAACGCCTCCGCCGGATCGCCCCCGTGGGCGCGCGGGTCGGTGAGCGGACCGATGACGTCCAGGAAGTCGGTGACCGCCCCGGGCCAGCCGTGCAGCATGAGCAGCGGCGTGGCGCCGGGCTCCGGCGAGCGCACGTGCAGGAAGTGGAGGTTCTGCCCGTCGACGACGGTGGTGAACTGGGGGTGGGCGTTGAGCTCCGCCTCGCAGGCCCGCCAGTCGTAGGCCGAACGCCAGTACTCGGCCAGCTCCCTCAGGTATCCCACCGGGACGCCGCGGTCCCAGCCCACCCCCGGGACCTCGTCCGGCCACCGTGTGTTGCCCAGCCTCTCCGCGAGATCGGTCAGCTGCTCCTGCGGAACCTCCATGCGGAAGGGCCGGATCTCCTGCTGGTCCTGCTCCGTGTTCGTCATGGGTGGAAGCCTAGGAACCGGTTAGGTCGGATCCGTTCCCAACCGGAGGGGAGAATCGGATCCATGGCAGAAACCTCGACGCGCCTGCTCGCGCTGCTCTCGCTGTTGCAGGCCCACCGCGAGCGGTCCGGCGCCGAGCTGGCGGAGCGGCTCGGCGTCACCGCGCGCACGATCCGCCGCGACGTGGACCGCCTGCGGGGGCTCGGCTACCCGGTGCACGCGACCAGGGGCACCGCCGGGTACCGGCTGGGGGCCGGCGCCGCGATGCCGCCGCTGCTGCTCGACGACGAGGAGGCCGTCGCCGTGGTGGTGGGCCTGCGCACCGCCGCCGACGGCTCCGTCAGCGGCGGCGAGGAGGCCTCGCTGCGCGCGCTCGCCAAGCTCGAACAGGTCCTGCCCCCGCGTCTGCGCAGCCGGGTCGACACCCTGCACGGCGCCACCCTGCGGGCCGGGGCGGAACCTGGGCCGACCGTGTCACACGAGACGCTGATGGCCGTCGCCGAGGCCTGCCGGCGCAGGGAGCTCCTGCGCTTCGGCTACACGAGTCCGCGCGGGGGTCCGACGGTCCGGACGGTCGAACCGCACAACCTGGTCAGCTTCGGCCGGCGCTGGTACCTGGTCGCCTTCGACACCGACAGGCAGGACTGGCGAAGCTTCCGCGTGGACCGGCTCACCCCCCGGACCCCCACGGGCCCCCGGTTCGTCCCCCGCGAGCCTCCCCACGGCGACGCGGCCGCCTACCTCGCCCGTCAGCTGTCCTCGGAGACCTGGCCCTTCCGCGCCGTCGTCAGGCTGCACGCCTCCTCCGAGGCCGCCGCCGACCGCGTGTGGCCGGGCATGGGTGTCCTGGAGGCCGTCGACGAGCACAGCTGCCTGTTCCACGTGGGCTCGGAATCCCCCTCCGACCTGGTCTGGATGATCACGTCGGTGGGATTGGACTTCACCCTGGTCAGCGGCCCGGGCGGACTCGCCGACGCCTTCCGCGACCAGGCCGCCCGCTGCACGGCCGCGGTGGAGGACGGCCCGTCCCGGGCGCGGTGAGGCCCCCGGGGCAGGGGTCTCCAGGCGCCGGCGGGCCCCCGCTCGAGGCGCCGGGGGCGGCCTCCGTGTCGTCCCCTTCGGCATGTCGGGGCCCTGACCGGCGGAACGGCGTCATGATGGAGACGGGAACGGGGGCCGGTCGGCGGGACAGGAGAGACCATGGAACTCAGCGTCAACACCTTGCTCAGCCTCGACGGCGTGATGCAGGGGCCGGGTGCGCCGGACGAGGACACCAGCGGCGGCTTCACCAGGGGAGGCTGGCTGGTCCCCCACGCCGACGAGGACATGGGCCGGATCGTGGACGGGTGGTTCGCCGCGGGGGAGGCGCTGCTGTTCGGCCGCTCCACCTACGCCATGATGCGCGACTACTGGCGGGAGGTCACCGACCCCGGGGACCGGGTGGCCACGGCGCTCAACAGCCGTCCCAAGTACCTGGTCTCGACCACCGCGGGCCGGACGGGCGCGGACTGGGGCGACACCACGCTCATCGCCGAGGACGTCCTCGGGAGCGTGCGGGCGCTCAAGGAGCGCCCGGGCGGCGAGATCCAGGTCCACGGCAGCTGGCGGCTCGCCCGGGCCCTCCACGCGGCCGGGCTGGTCGACGTGTTCCGCCTGCTGGTCTTCCCGACGGTCGTGGGAGACGGCAAGCGGCTGTTCGACGAGAGGACGGAGCCGCTCGGCTTCACCGTCGAGGGGAGCGCCGCCACGCCCGCCGGGCTCCTCTCGCTCACCCTGCGCCCCGCGCCCTTCACCACCGGCGGTTTCGGGGTCGTGGACGGGCGTGAGACGGTCCTCTGACGGGGGCCGCCGCGTGCGGCGCCCGCACCGGCCGGGGGCGGGTTCCGCGGGCGCCCGCCCCTCAGACCCGGCGCAGCCAGACCGCGGCGTCCCCGGGAAGCCGCCCGTCCAGTTCCGTGCTGGCCACCAGCACCTCGCCGGGCGGCAGCTCCACGGGCTCCCGGCCCGTGTTGACCAGGACCAGTACCCCGGGCCCCCTCCAGAAGGCCAGCACCGGGCCCAGGTTCAGCGTGTCGTCCCAGACCAGGGTCCGGTCCGCGCAGAAGTCCGGGCGGTGCGCCAGAGCCCTCCGGTACAGGTTGAGCACCGAACCGGGGTCCCCGGACTCGGCCTCCACGGACCACCGTCCCCAGCCCTCGGGCTGGGGGAGCCAGGAGCCGCCCGCACCGAACCCGTACGAGGGGCCGTCCGGGGTCCACGGCAGCGGTACCCGGCACCCGTCGCGCCCCTTGTCGGTGCGGCCGCTGCGCTCCCAGCGGGGATCCTCCAGGGCCTCGGCGGGCAGGCCGGCCGCCTCGGGCAGGCCCAGCTCCTCGCCCTGGTAGACGTACGCGGACCCGGGCAGCGCCAGCTCCAGCAGTGCGAGCGCCCGGGCCCGCCGGGTCCCCAGCTCCAGGTCGGGCTCGGGGTCGCGCCCGTCCGAGAGCAGCCACGTCCCCTGGTCGGTCCCGCGGGGCAGTCCCAGCACCGACACCGGGCGCACGACGTCGTGGTTGCCCACCACCCACGTGGGCGCCGTGCCGACGTGCGCGGCGTCCGCGATCGACGCGTCGATCACGCGGCGGTAGGAGTCGGCGTCCCACTCCGTCCTCAGGAAGTCGAAGTTGAACGCCTGGTCGAGCTCGTCCGGCCGGGTGTACAGCCGCCGCCGGTCGCCGGGCAGCCACACCTCGCCCACCGTGGCCCGGGGCGGGTCGAACTCCGCCAGCACGCGGCGCCAGTCCCGGTACACCTCGTGGACCCCGGGCCGGTCGAGGAGCGGGTGGTCGGGGTTGGCCGCGATGTCCTCGAACCGGCCGCCGTCCACCAGGACCAGGTCGCGCAGCGGCTCGCGCAGGTCCTTGACCAGTGCGTAGGCGACGTCGATGCGGAACCCGTCCACCCCGCGACCGCTCCAGAACCGCAGGATGCCCCGGAACTCCTCGCGCACCCTCGGCTCGTCCCAGTTCAGGTCGGGCTGCTCGCGCGCGAACAGGTGCAGGTACCACTGGCCGTCCTCCACGCGCGTCCACGCCGGTCCGCCGAACGTCGACCGCCAGTTGGTCGGGGGGAGCCCGCCGTCCTCGCCCCTGCCGTCGCGGAAGACGTACAGGTCGCGCTCGGACGAGCCGGGGCCGGCGGCCAGGGCGTCCCGGAACCACGGGTGCTCCTCGGAGGTGTGGTTGGGCACGATGTCGACCATCACGCGCAGGCCGAGTCCGTGCGCGGCCGCCACCATCGCGTCGAAGTCCTCCAGGGTGCCCAGCCGCGGGTCCACGGCCCGGAAGTCGGACACGTCGTACCCGCCGTCCGCCCACGGGGAGGCGTAGAACGGCGACAGCCAGATCCCGTCCGCGCCCAGGTCGGCGATGTGACCGAGCCGGGCGGTGATGCCGGGGAGGTCACCGACCCCGTCCCCGTCGGAGTCCGCGAAACTGCGCGGGTAGATCTGGTAAAGGACCGCGTCGCGCCACCACTGCTGCATGGTTCCCCTTCGCTGATCGGGTGTTCGGGCCGTCGTGCGGGTCGTCGGCGGGCCGTGCGGGCGCCCCGCCCCGGCGCGCTCACGCCGTTGCCCCGCCCCCGGGGACCGGGGTCAGGTGGACAGCCCGCGCGCGCCCCGGGGGGCCGCGGTGGACTGCCGGAGGATGATCTGGGTGGGCATCTCCACGTGCGTGTCGGTCCGGGCCTTCCCGTCGAGGATGCCCACGGTGAGCCGTCCGGCGGCCAGGCCGGTGTCGTAGGGGGCCTGGTCCACGGTCGTCAGGTCCAGGACGGCGGCGGCGTCGTGGTTGTCGAACCCCATGAGGGAGATGGAGCCGGGCACGCGGACCCCCGAGCGCCGCAGGATCCGGTGCGCGCCCATCGCGATGTCGTCGAACTCGGCGAGCACCGCCGTGGGCGGGTCCTGGTCGGACAGGAGCTCTCCCATGGCGAGCTCGCCCCCCGCGTGGCCGGTCGCCTTGCCGACGCTCCAGGGCGCCAGGCCCGCCGTGGCCATCGCCGCCCCGTACCCCTCGAGCCGGTGCCGGGAGCTGGTGCTGGACCACTCCTCCCGCCGGGCCCCGATGTAGGCGATACGGGTGTGCCCCAGGTTGAGCAGGTGCCGGGTGGCTCCGGCGGCGCCCGCGCGGTCGTCGATGTACACGCTTGCCCGTCCCGGGACGCACTGGCCCACGAGCACCACGGGCACCCCGACGTCGTCCAGGCGGTGGCACTCGTCCTCGGACAGGTCCATCGACACCGTGACGACGGCGTCGGAGTTGCGCCGGAGGGGGAGCGCGCGCGTCCAGCCCTCGCGGGCCCGGGTCTCGCCGACCTGGTACACGAGCATGTCGAGGTCCGCCTCGCGCAGCGCGTCGCTGACCCCCGACAGGACCACCCCGAAGAACCACGGCTGGAGGAAGGGGACGACCACCGCGACCCGGCCCGTGCGGCCGGTGACCAGGCCCGAAGCGTTCCGAGAGACCACGTAGGAGAGTTCGTCCGCGGCGCGCTGGACGCGCAGGCGCACGTCGGGGGCGACACCGGGGGCGCCGCGCAGGACACGGGAGACCGTCGAGAGCGAGACGCCCGCCCGGTGGGCGACGTCCCGCATGCTCGCGGGTTGGCTGGACATGCTGCCTACGTTAAGAGTGTGGCCCGTGTCATGGCAACGTTTTCAACGAGTCTGCCGACACGAGGAACGCCATTCCCCCTGTAGCAGGCAGATCCGGATAAGTTTTGTGTTGACTGGATCACATGGCGGTGGCATCGTTTTCGCACGACCCCGGGGGGATGACCCAGGACACACTCGACGGCGCGCGCCCGGCCACCGCCCGGCGCGGAAGGAGAGAGTCATGTCAGAGCTTTCACGCCACAAGAGGTACGCGGTGCGCACCGGTGCGGCGGGCCTGGCCGCACTCGGCCTGACACTGGCCACCGCGTGCGGAACGCCTCCGGGGGAGGGGTCGGAAGAGGAGGGGGAGAGCGCGGGACTCGCCGAGGACCCGCAGTTCGTGTGGGCGGTCACCGGCGCCGACCGGCAGGTCCACGAGGAGGTCGCCCGCCTCTGGAACGAGAGGAACCCCGACCGGCAGGTCGACATCTTCTTCCTGGCGCCGACCGCGGACGAACAGCGGCAGGCCATGTTCCAGGACCTCCAGAGCCAGGCCGGGGAGTTCGACGTCCTCGGCCTCGACGTCATCTGGACCGGCGAGTTCGCCGACTACGGGTACATCGAGAGCCTGGAGGACCTGAGATCCGAGGTCGACGGCGTCAGCCTGGACGGCGCCGTCGACAGCGCGCAGTGGCAGCAGGAGCTGTACGCGCTCCCGTACTCCTCCAACGGAGCGTTCCTCTACTACCGCACCGACCTCGTCGACGAGCCCCCCGCCACGTGGGAGGAGCTGTACGAGACCGGCACCGAGGCCGCCGAGGAGGCCGGCATCTCCGGCTACGTCGGCCAGGGCGACCAGTACGAGGGGCTCGTCGTCAACTTCCTCGAGCTGTACTGGTCCGCGGGAGGGGAGCTGTTCGACGACGCCCAGTCGCAGAGCACCTTCCTGGAGGGCGACGCCGCCACCACGGCGCTGGACTTCATGACCGAGGCCTACGACAGCGGCTTCTACGCGGAGGGGTTCGACTCCATGGTCGAGGACGACGCACGCGCCCTCTTCCAGGCCGGCGAGGCCGTGTACATGCGCAACTGGCCCTACGCCATCCCGCTCCTGGAGGGCGAGGGAGGCGAGGAGAGCGCGGTCGCCGACGACTTCGCCGTGGCGCCGCTGCCCACCTTCACGGGCGAGGGCACGACCAGCGCGCTCGGCGGGCTCAACAACGCGGTCAGCACCCTGAGCGAGAACAAGGACCTGGCCCGCGAGTTCGTCCTGTGGGCGGCCACCGATCCCGAGGCCCAGGACATCCTGGCCACCAACAGCCTGCCGCCGACCATGCAGAGCGCCTACGAGGACACGGAGGACCCCCACCTGGAGGTGCTCGGCGAGATCCTCGGCGACGCGCACGCGCGTCCGCCTGTGCCGGGATACAACTCGATGTCGCTGGTCATGCAGGAGAACCTGCACGCCGCCTACCTGGGGCAGGAGGACCCGGCCGCGGCCCTGGAGGCCGTGGACCGGTCGGCCGACGAAGCCCTAGAGCAAGAGTAGGTCCGATGGCGAAGACCCAGAGCGTCAGTACGCGCCGCGGCCTGGGCGAGCGGGCGATGGGCAGGATCTTCCTCGCCCCGTCGTTCGCGTTCATGGCCGTCATCGCCCTCTTCCCGGTGTTCTACGCGATCGGGATGAGCCTCTACAGCATCCGCGGATTCCACCAGGAGTTCACCGGGTTCGACAACTACGCGCGGGTCCTGACCGACGCGGGGTTCTTCAACGCGGTCGGGAACACCCTGGTCTTCACCGTCGCCTCGGTGTCGTTGGAGTTCGTCGTCGGTATGGCGTTCGCGCTGATCATGCACCAGGCGTTCGTCGGCCGCGGCCTGACCCGCGCGGTCATCCTCGTGCCGTGGGTGATCCCGACGGCCGTCGCCGCCCAGGTGTGGCGGTACATGTTCGACCACAACCCGGGCTTCGTGAACTCGGTCCTGGGCACGGACGTCAACTGGCTGCGCGACCCCGCGTGGTCCATGGTCGGCATCATCAGCGCCGACGTGTGGAAGACCGCTCCGTTCGTCGCCCTGCTGCTCCTGGCCGGGCTGCAGACCATCCCGAAGGACTACTACGAGGCGGCCAGGGTCGACGGCGCCACCGTGGTCCAGCGGTTCTGGTTCATCACCCTGCCCCTGCTGAGGCCGGCGATCGTCGTGGCCCTGCTGTTCCGCACGGTGGACGCGCTGCGCATGTTCGACTTCGCGTACGTGTTCGCCGGGTACTCGAACTCGCTCGCCACCCTGTCCGTGTACGCCCAGCGCTTCCTGGTCGCCGAACCGGAGCTGGGCTACGCCAACGCCCTGTCCACCGTCACGTTCGTCATCGTCATGATCGTCGGCCTGGCCTTCATCAGCCGCATGGGCCGCCACATGGTCGGCGACGTGGCGCGGAAGGAGAAGTGATGACGGCCGAGACGGTGAAGCCGAGCGGGCCGGTCCACCGGCCGCGCCGCAGGACGCACCCGGCGGTGGTCAACGCGCTCAAGCTGCTGGGCCTGCTCCTGGTGCTGGGCTGGTGCCTGTTCCCGTTCCTGTGGATGGGGATGACCAGCCTCCGGTCGGGGTCGGTGGCGCTCACGGACCCGAACATCTTCCAGGGGCCGTTCAGCCTGTCCAACTACGAGCAGGTCTTCGACCTCGGGTTCCAGTTCGCCCTGCGCAACTCGCTCATCGTGGCGGCGGTGACCACGGCGATCTGCATCCCGGTCGCGTCCCTCGCCGGCTACGCGCTGGCGCGCCTGCCCATGGCGGGCAAGTTCGCGCTGCTGGCGGCCACCCTGGTGGCCACGCTGTTCCCGCCTGTGGCACTGGTCAACCCGCTGTACCAGGTGTACCTGAAGCTCAACCAGTGGACCGGGATCAACCTGCTCAACTCCTACGCGGGCATGATCATCCCGTACGTGGCGCTGACCCTGCCGCTGGCGATCTTCATCCTCGCCACCTTCTTCGCGGGCATCCCCCGGGAGATCGAGGAGTCGGCGAAGGTGGACGGGGCCACCCCGTTCCAGGCGTTCCTGCGCGTGGTGGCGCCGCTGGCGGCGCCGGGCGTGGGCGCTGCCGCCATCCTGACGTTCGTGTACTCCACGAACGAGTTCCTGCTGGCCTTCTCCTTCGCGCCGCGCGACCTGAACGTCCAGACCGTGCCGGTGTTCGTGGGAACGTTCGAGCGGGTCGGCTACGAGAATCCGATCGGCCAGATCATGGCGGCATCGGTGCTGGTCTCGGTACCGCTCATCCTGTTCGCCCTGGTCCTGCAGCGCCGGATCGTGGCGGGCCTGACCTCGGGGGCAGTGAAGGGCTGACGGCGGCGGGGAGTGGCCCGGGGAGCAGTCCAGGACCCCGGTCCCCTCCCGCCGCCAGGCCCTCCGGGGGAGGGGCGGGAGGCCGACCGCCACGGCGCCGCCGCGGTCGGCCGGAGCCGGGACGTGCCCTCCGCACCACTCCTTCGGCGCCCCTCCCGGACCCGCACCGCCCGTCCGGGGCCGGGACTCACCGGCGGGTGACGTCGTCGCGGTCCAGGTCGGCGGCGTCCCTGCCCATCAGCTCGGCCGTGATCTGCAACTCGGCCAGGACCGCGCGCAGCACGTGCTCGACCCCCGCCGCCCCGTCCACGGCCAGGCCGTAGACCCAGGGGCGTCCCAGCAGCACCGCCCGGGCGCCCAGCGCCATCGCCACGGCCACGTCCGCGCCCGAGCGCACCCCCGAGTCGAACAGCACCGCGGCCCGGTCGCCGACCGCCTCCACCACCTCGGGCAGGGCGTCCAGGGCCGCCACCGCGTTGTCGACCTGGCGGCCCCCGTGGTTGCTCACCACGAGGCCGTCCACGCCCGCCTCCACCAGCTCGATCGCCTCGTCGCCGCGGACGACGCCCTTGACCAGGACCGGCAGGTCGGTCCAGTCGCGGATGCGCGCGATGTTGTCCGTGCTCAAGGACCTGCTCGCGAACGCCCCGAGGAAGTGGAACACCGCTTCCGTGAACACCCCGCCGGGCTCCGGGTCGGCCTTGAGCCGGGAGCGGAACTCAGGGTCGCTGAAGTAGTTCGCCATGCCCTGGCTGCGCAGGAACGGCAGGTGGCCCAGGGCCAGGTCGCGCGGCCTCCACCCCAGCCTCTTGGTGTCGGCGGTGACCACGATCGCCTTCGCGCCCGCCGCGGTCGCCCGTCGCACGAACGACTCCGCGAGCGCGTCGTCGCCGGGCCAGTACAGCTGGTACCACCACGTGTCGGCCGCCTCCGCGACCTCCTCCATGGGCGTGGACGCGGCCGTGGACAGGACCATCGGCACGCCCAGGGCGTTCGCGCCCCTGGCCACGGCCAGTTCCGCCTCCCCGTGGACCTGCTCCAGGACCCCGACCGGGGCGGTGAGCAGCGGGGTCGGGTAGCGCTCCCCGAACAGGGTGACGCCCAGGTCCCCGGCGTTCTCCGCGCCCGGCCGCAGGCTGCGCGGGCGGAGCGCGTACCGGGCGAACGCCGCCACGTTGGCGTCGGCGGTGCGCTCCCGGCCGGCGCTCCCCTCCACGTAGCCGAAGGGCCCCGGCTCCATGGCCTTCTCGGCCAGGTCGCGCAGGGCCTCGTGGTGGTAGGGCAGGCGCGGCAGGTCGCCGTTGGTCGCGTCGGCGTAGACGCCGTCCTGGTACTGGGCGAAGTGGCTCATCGTTCCCTCGCTGGCGCCGGGGGCGCCCGGTGCGCGCGCCGCGGTCGGCGCACGGGACGGACAGGGAGGCCCGGGCCGTGGGGGGGGGGAGGGCCCGCGGCCCCGGGCGGTCGAACCGTTCGCGCCGTCCGGCTCACGGAGGATGCTACCGGGCGCCCGGGTGACGCACGTCACCCGGGCGCCCGGTGTTCACCGCGCCGCGCCGAACCCGAGCGGCGCCGCCGCCCGGCCGGAGCTCCGCCCGGTCCCCGTGGCGGGACCGGCCGCGCGGCTCAGGACGAGCCGACCGGGAGCCCCTCGTCCAGGACTCCGCCGTCCCCCGCCTCGGAGATGTGCAGCGCGGCGACCAGCTCCCGGTAGAGGGGGTCCCGGTCCAGCAGCTCGCGGTGCGTGCCCCGGGAGCGGACACGGCCGTCCTCCATCAGGACGATGCTGTCGGCGTGGATCACCGTCGACAGCCGGTGGGCGATGGTGACCACGGCCTTCCGGTCGGCGTGGCGGCGCAGGCTCTCCGTGATCGCCGCCTCCGTGATCGCGTCCACCTGCGAGGTGGCCTCGTCCAGCAGCAGCACGTCCGGGGAGCACAGCAGGGCGCGTGCCAGGGCGATGCGCTGCCGCTGCCCGCCCGAGAACGACGTGGCGTCGAGCTGGGTGTCCAGGCCCTCCTCCAGGGCGTCGACCTTGTCCGCCAACCCGACCTCGTCCAGGACCCGGCGCACGTCCTCCTCCGAGGCGTCGGGCCTGCTGAACAGCAGGTTCTCGCGGACGGTCCCGGGGATCACCGGGGTG
Organism: Nocardiopsis sp. NPDC055824; assembly: GCF_053616335.1. Lineage (NCBI taxonomy): Bacteria > Bacillati > Actinomycetota > Actinomycetes > Streptosporangiales > Nocardiopsidaceae > Nocardiopsis > Nocardiopsis sp. NPDC055824. The sequence continues at coordinate 3,841 of NZ_JBSHDN010000117.1, read as the reverse complement.
TCCTGCTCGACGTACGCGAAGTGGCCGCGCACCTGCCTGGGGGTGAGCGACGGGTAGGGCGTCCCGGCCAGCGCGAGCTCCCCCTCCACCGGTTCGAGGAAGCGCAGCAGCAGCGAGAACACGGTGGTCTTGCCCGCGCCCGACGGTCCGACGATGGCGGTGTGCCCCCGCCGGGGGATGCTCAGGTCGACCCGGTCCAGCGCGGCCTCGGCTCCGGGGGCGTACCGGGCGGTGACCCCGCGCAGCTCCAGCAGCGCGTCCCCGGCGCCGTCGGGGTCGGCGAGCGTGACGTCGGGTCCGTCGGAGGACGGCTCGAGGGGGATGGCCTCGACCTCGCGGATGCGCCTGGCCGCGGCCACGCCGGACTGGAGGGTGGTGACGCTCTGGGAGAGCTCCATGACCGGGTTCATCAGCGTGAACGCGTAGAGCAGGAACGCGATGAGGGAGGACACCTCCATCGCGCCGGAGGTCACCCGCAGGGCGCCCACCCCCAGGATGGCGATGATCGAGATCTGGATGCCGCCGTAGGCGATCGTCCAGGCCACGGCCTCGCGCCTCACCGACCGCACCCCGTGGTGCGCGGCCTGCCGTGCGTGCTCCAGGATCTGGCCGCCGAGCCGGTCCTCGGCGCGGCTCACCTTGACCGTGCGCACGGCGCGCAGGGCGCCGTCCAGGACGCCGCCCATGAGTCCCAGCGAGTTCTGCGCCTTCTCCTGGGCCTTGGCGATGGCGGGCATCAGGGTGAGGAACAGGATCGTGACGACGAGCACGGCGGTGAACGTGACGGCGAGCAGGACCAGGTCGAGCACCCCCATCATCACCAGGGTCCCGACCAGCAGGACACCGCCGTTGACGAGGCTGATGATGCTGCTGGAGGCGGCCTCGCGCAGGAGCACCGTGTCGGAGGTGGCCCGTGTGACGAGTTCGCCCGAAGGGCGCCGGGACATCGGGATGAGGGCGGCCCGGAAGTAGCGGCGCACCAGGGAGGTGCGGGCGTCGAGGACGACCTTCTCGGCGACGGTGCCGAGGAGGATCCAGTGCCACAGGCCGAACCCGATGCCCAGGGCGAACAGCCCGAGCAGGAGCGAGATGGGCACCACGAGGCTGCCCGCGTCGGCGACGGTGTCCAGGACGAGCTTGATCACCATCGGGTTGGCGAGTTCGAGCGCCGACCCGAGCAGCGCGAGCACCAGTCCGAGGGCGAGCTTCCGCCGGTGCGGGTGCACGAACGACCACAGCACCCGGAGCTGGGCGAAGCGGGGCTCTTGCGTCCCCGGCGAGGAGTCGGTTAATACCGTAGATCGTTCAGTCATGCTCTAAATTAGGTCATATGTGACCGATTATTGTCAACCAAGTACCGACAAGCCTAGGATGTTGGCATGGTGAACAGCGCTCCCTCAGAGGAAGAGACGAGGACACGCGCGCGCACCCGGCGCGCGATCCTCGAAGCGGCCGTCCAGGTCCTCGGCGAGAACTCCGCGGCCCCCCTGTCGCAGGTCGCCAGAGCCGCGGGGGTCGCCCGCAGCACCCTCCAGCGCTACTTCCCCGAACGCGCCGACCTGACGAGCGCCCTGGGGGAGTACGCCGACGAGCTGATCACCGAGGCCATGCAGAGGGCGCGCACCACCGAGGGGACCGGTCTGGAGGCCTTCCTGCGCCTCGTGCCGGAGTACTTCGCGCTCCAGAAGGTGATCATGCTGGCGTTCGGGCAGGAGGAGGATCTCACCGAGGGTTCCGAGGAGGAGTGCGGGGAGGCCGACCTCGCGCTCACCGCCCTCATCGAACGCGGGCACGCCGACGGCAGCATCGACCCCGCGATCTCCGCGAGCTGGATGCAGCAGTTCCTGTGGGCGGGGCTCTACTCCGGGTGGTCCTACGTCAACACCGGGGAGGTCTCCGCGTACGAGGCGCTCAACCTCTGCGTGCTCTCCCTGGAGAAGGTGGCCGCGAACCCGGCCGCGAACGGCGGGCGCGGCTGACGCCCGCCGTTCGGGCGGCCCCAGCGCTCCCCGCGGGCCGGGCCCTCGGCGCCGGCGCGGGGACGGGAGGACGGGTCAGAGGTACAGGCCGGTGCCCCGCTCCGGGGCCTCGTTGGCGACGGCGTGCACGTCGCGCTCGCGCAGGATCACGTAGCGCTCGCCGTTCAGCTCGACCTCGCCCTGCTCCTCCGGGTCGAAGAGCACGCGGTCCCCGGTCTTCACGTGCCGGGCGCCGGTCCCGGCGCCGACGACCTCACCCCACGCGAGCCTGGTCGCCAGCTTCACCGTGTCCGGGATGACCAGACCGGCACTGCTGCGCCGCTCGCTCCGGTCCACGACCGTCCGTACGAGGAGGCGGTCGTGGAGCATCTGGATCTCAAGCTTTGATTCGGCCACGACCCCAGGGTATTCGGCCCCGCACACGGCTATCCACCGGCCGCCCGCCCGCCCCGGCGTCCCGACCTGCCCCGGACCTCCGGTACAGTACTTCTATCGCCGAGCGGGGAAACCGCCCGGCACACCAGGGGCTATGGCGCAGTTGGTAGCGCGCCTCCATGGCATGGAGGAGGTCTGGGGTTCGAATCCCCATAGCTCCACGCGACTCTGGGACGACCCTGCTCGGAGGCCTTCGGCCTCCTCGCGGGGTCGTCTTCGTCATGTCTGGAGACCCCCCGAGGCACCCCCTGTGGCTGGGGTCGCGGTGATCGACGGGGCGGCGGTACCGCACCTGTCGACGGTGACGCCACCCGTCCGTCGCGGTCGTTTCCCGTACGGGCTGCTTGTGTCCCGTGTTCTCCGGGGCGATCCTGACCGCGCTCGCGGGGGCGCCTTCGTCATGTCTGCCGGGGGAGGCCCCCGACCCCCCGAGGCATCCTCCGGGGCGGGTTCCTGTCGCCCGGCGGCCCTCTGGGAGCTCTCCCGCCCCTTGACCCGGGGTGTGGCGTGGGTCATAATCAACATAACGGTTGATCAACGAGAAAGTTGAATGCGCAGATGGCGAGCGACCCCCTGAGCCTCACATTCGCGGCGCTGGCGGATCCGACCCGCCGGGCGCTGCTGGCGAGGCTCGCGGAGGGCGAGGCGACCGTCAACGACCTGGCGGAGCCGTTCCCCATCAGCCTCCAGGCGGTGTCCAGACACCTGAAGGTCCTGGAGCGGGCCGGCCTGATCAGCCGCGGCCGCGACGCGCAGTGGCGTCCCTGTCGGCTGGAGCCCGCGTCTCTGGAGCAGGCGTCGGTGTGGATCGGGCGGTACCACGACCAGTGGGAGGAGCGCTTCGACCGGCTGGACGAGGAGATCCGCCGCATCCAGGACGCGCGGGGAACCGGAGACCGCAGCACCGAGGGAGAGAAGACCCATGAGTGACCTCACCGTGACCGTCGAGCCCGGTCGCCAGGACATCGTCATCACCCGCACCTTCGACGCGCCCAGGGACGTGGTGTTCAGGGCCATGACCGAGCCGGAGCACCTGGCCCGGTGGTGGGGGCTGGACGAGACCGACACGGTCGTCGACCGGGCCGAGGTGCGGCCCGGCGGCACCTGGCGGTTCGTCGAGAAGGCCGCCGACGGCGAGGAGTACGCCTTCCACGGGGTCTTCCACGACGTGGTCGCCCCCGAGCGCATCGTGCAGACCTTCGAGTTCGAGGGGATGCCGGGCCACGTGGCGATGGACACCCACATGCTGGAGGAGAAGGACGGCCGCACCCTCTACCGGGCGATCTCCGTGTTCCAGACGGTCGAGGACCGCGACGGCATGGTCAGCTCCGGCATGGAGGAAGGGCTGGCCCAGTCGCTGGACGCCCTGGAGGGGCTCGCCCGCGGCCTCGCCTGACGCCCGCCGGGCCGATCGGCCGGGCCCCGGA
>NZ_JBSHDN010000116.1:1011-20150 GCF_053616335.1 Nocardiopsis sp. NPDC055824 | reverse complement strand
GTCGCACGCGCGGCGACCGCGGCCCTCGCCTCTCCGAGCCCCCTGCCCCGCGACCCTGTCCCCCCGCGACCGGGGTCCGACCCCCGCGACCGGGGTCCGCCCTCCGGGACGGCCGGGACCGCCGCCCGGGGCCGGTGGGGGCCCTCCGGGTCAGCCCGGCCCCGGCAGGCCCGGGCTCCGGACGGGAGGAACCGCCGCGGGCCGGGGCCCCGACCCGCGCCCTACAGGTACAGGCCCGCGCCCGTCCACGCGGTCCCGTGCCCGGGCAGGACGGCGGGCACGTCCTCCGGGGCGAGCGTGCGCAACACGTCCCCGTCGCCCAGGTCCAGCCCCGCCACCCGCTCCGCCTGGGCGCGAGCCGTCCGCTCGAAGAGGTCCTCCGCCATGCGGGCGTTGGACGGGGACTCCGGCCGCCCCCGCAGCAGCAGTCCGCGCACGGCTCCGGCGGTACCCGGGGCCAGGCGGAACCCCGCCTCCCGGGCGAGCCCGGAGAACACCTCCGCCAGGTCCTCCCCGGACAGGTCGGCGAAGCGCAGCCTCCGTGTGAACAGCGCGTCGAGCTCCGGACGCGCTTCCAGCAGGCCCGGCAGCCCCTCCGCGGAGCCGGACACGACCACCATCAGGTCGTGCCGGTGCACACCCGTCAGGTGCACGAGTTCCCGCACCGCCTCGTCCACCGACGCGTCGGCGCCGGGTCGGGCCAGCACCGTGTGCGCCTCCGCCAGGAACAGCACCCCGCCCAGCGCCGACCGCACCGCCGACGCGGTCAGCTGTGCGCTCTGCCCGGGCATCGCCCCCAGCAGTTCCTCCCGTCCAACCCGCACCACATGTCCCGACGACAGCAGCCCGCGGCGGCCGCACACCGCTCCGGCGAGCTCGGCGAACGTCGCCCGCCCGGTACCCGCGGGGCCGAGCAGCGCCATGTGGTCGATCGCGCCCGACACGGTGATCCCCGCGGAGCGGCGGGCCTCCTCCACCCCGGCCCGCGCGTCCAGCGCGCGCAGCTCCCGCCGGGCCGCCTCCTGGCCCACGAGCCGCTCGGCGGAGGCCAGGGGGTCCTCCTGCGCGGGGGCGCCGACCCGGGTGCCCGCGCTCAGGGGGAGGTCGCAGGGCAGCAGCTCGCGCAACTCGTCGGCCGACCGCTTCCGGCCGTCGGTGATGCGCTCGGCCTGCAGGGCCGTCGCACGCTCCAGGAGGTTGCGCACCAGCCGCGCGTTGCCGAACGCGTGGTCGCGCCCCGTGGCCCGCAGCAGGCGGCGCACCCGGTCGGCCGTGCCCGAGCCGAGCGCGAACCCGGCCTCGCGCGCCATGACCCCGAAGATCTCCGCGAGCTCGTCGTCGGTGTAGTCGGGGAAGGAGAGGTGACGCGGGAACCGCGACGCCAGGCCGGGGTTGGAGGAGAGGAACCGCGCCATCTCCTCCGGGTACCCGGCCACCACCACGACGAGGTCGTCGCGGTGGTCCTCCACCAGGCGCAGCAGCGTCGCGACCGCCTCGGCCCCGTAGTCGTTGGTCGAGGTCGAGGAGGTGAGCGCGTACGCCTCGTCGACGAACAGCACCCCGCCCAGCGCGCCGCGCACCACACGCTCCACCTTCGGCGCCGTCTGCCCGATGTACTCGCCCACCAGGTCGCCGCGTGAGACGTCCACCAGGTGCCCGGACGACAGCAGGCCCAGTTTCGCGTAGACCGCGCCGAGCATCCGGGCGACCATCGTCTTGGCCGTGCCCGGGCTGCCGGTGAACACCATGTGCCGGGCCGGCGCGGACACCGGGACCCCGGAGGCGGCGCGCAGCCGGTCGGCCTCGGCCTCGGCCGCGTACAGCCGCACCTCCCGCTTGACCGTCTCCAGGCCGACGAGCGCGTCCAGCTCGGCCAGCGGGTCCTCCGGAACCCTCGACGTCCCCCGTCCGACGGGGACCGCGGCGACCGACTCCGGGGTCTCGGGCAGGTCCTCGGCCAGTAGGCGGCGCAGCCGGTCGGTCTCGCCGTCCGAGGCGTCGGAGCCCGCCCCCAGACCCGCCGGAGAACCGGCGGGCGAGGCCGCCACCCGGACCGCCTGCCGCGACAGGGCGCGGTCCAGCAGCATCCGGGCCGTGCGGGCGCCGGTGGAACCGCGGCCGCGCGCGAGGCGTTCCAGCAGCCTCCCGGCCCCGGCCACGGTTTCCGGGTCGGCCTCCAGGCCCCCGTCCTCCACCATGGCGGCGAAGATCGCGGTGAGCTCCCCGCCGGTCGGATCGCCGAACGACAGCCGTCGGCCGATCCGGGCGGCCAGCCGCGGGTGGGCCGACAGCAGGCGGCCGAGGGACTGCTCGGTGTCGGCGAACACCACCACCAGTTCGTCGGCGTGCTCGTCCATCTTGCGCGCCAGCGCCGCCAGCGCTTCGGCACCCGGGTTGCGCCCGCTCTCGGACCCGGCCAGCGCCGCCGCCTCGTCCACGAGCAGCACGCCGCCCAGGGCGCCGCGCACCACCTGTGCGACCCGCTCGGCCACGCCGCCGGAGTGGTCGGCCACCAGGTCGGCCCGTCCCACCTCGGTCACCCGGCCCGTGCGCAGCAGTCCCGCGTCCGCGTAAAGCGACCCGATGATCCCGGCCACCGTGGACCTGCCCGTGCCGGGGGACCCGGCGAACACCATGTGCCTGCCGGGGGCGGCGACCGACAGCCCGGCGTGTGCCCGGCGGCGCGCGGTCTCGGCCTCGGCGGCCACGGCCCGGACCTCCCGCTTGACCTCCTCCAGGCCGACCAGCGCGTCCAACCGCTCCAGCGGGGTGGGGCCGAGGGCCGGGTCCGCGGTGCGCGGCCGCGCGGCCTGCTCCGGCCCGTCCGGGCCGGGCAGCCCCGGAACGGTCACGGGCGTGCTCGGCGGCCGGCAGTAGCGGCGCAGGTCGGTCTGGAACCCGCTGACCGGAAGGGGGCTGCTGAACCGGTTGGACTTGCGCACCTCGTTGCCGCTGGAGCTCAGGGCCAGCGCGCAGCGCGTGCCCATGTCCAGCCAGGTCCGGCAGGTGTCGGCCTCCCCGGCCACGACGCCCTGCCACAGCCAGGTGCGCACCCGGTCCTGCCACGCGGACAGGTCGAACGCCTTCCTGCGTCCGGCGAAGTCCGCCGACAGCTCCCGGTACTCGCCGGGGTCGAGGAGGGAGCTGGTCATCGGCGGCAGGCCGTACAGGCGCAGGCCCAGGCACAGGTCCACCAGGGTGTCGGACAGCGACGGGACGTCGTGTGCGACCGCGGCCAGCCGCGCGTGCGCGGGGGCGAACCTCTCGTGGGCCCAGGCCAGGAACCGCGCGGGCGGCGCGAACTCGGGGATGCGCTGGAAGTGCTCGGCGTCGATCGCCGCCGCCCAGGTGGTCCGCAGGTCGCGGGGGCTCGCCGACATGTCGAACTCCAGGTCGGCGGGGTGCGCGGCACGCCGGTCGAGCAGGTCCCGCCAGGCCCGGCGGCGCTCCTCCCAGGGCTCGACGCCCTCGGCCGCGTCCAGGACGTCGCCGATGAGGGCGAAGGCGGTGCGGCGGTGCTCCCGCTCCTTGGCCACCTCGATCAGGCCGTAGCACGGCGGCATGGTCAGGGTGTCCAGGAGCCACTGGTGGGACTGCGACGTCAGGTTGTCCGCGGTGGAGTGGCGGCCGATGAGGATGGAGGGCATGCGCGAGCTGCTGCCGCCGACGACCCGCAGCGGTCCCTGGAGGGTGACCAGGTGGTCGACGACGTCGCCCCGGAGGCGCTTGTGCCGCTGCTGCTCCGTCCCGGAGGGCTGCCCGGGCGGGAACTCCCGGCCGCGCGGGTCCTCGATGACCAGGTCGAACAGCTCCACGAGTTCGTCGACGAGCCGGTTCGGCACCCGCCACGGCCCGTACTCGTAGATGTCGAGGACGGGTTCGTCGGTGAGCAGCAGTTCCAGGTGCTCGGGCAGACGGATCGCCGACACACGGACTCCTTCGGGGGAGGGGGCGGGGGCGGGACAGGCGTTGACGCCGTGTGAGGATACGGTCCTGGTTACCGGGGACGACAGACATTTTCCGCCTGTGCCGGGGCGGCGACCCCGCCCGCGGCCCGCTGCGGCTGTACCCCCCGAGGGCACGGTCCGGCCCTCCGCGGTCCCGCGCGGGCGGGGGAGGGACCCCCGCCCGCGCGTGCTCACCGGGGCCGGGTCACTCCTCGTCGGACTCCTCTTCCTCCTCCTCGGCCTGCTCCTCCCCGTCGGAGTCCTCGCCGATCCCGTCCACGACCTCGGACACCACGTAACCCGCGGCCAGGCCGCCCACGACACCCGCGGCGGCCCCGCCGACGACGCCGAGCATGCCGCCGCCGCGCTCCTCCTCCTCGTGGTACCGCTCCCCGTAGCCGTGGTGCTGTCCGCCGAACAGCTCGCGGTGGCGCCCGAGCGACTCCTCGATCCAGGAATCCAGCGTCCCCGCCCAGTCCAGGCGGTCGGCGTCGTCGTGCCCGACACGGAACCCGCTGTGCACCTCCCCGCCCTCGGAGAACATCCCGCCGCGGCGGTCGAACTCCACCACCGCCGACACGCCCTCCGGGTCGGGGACGAGCGCGATCTCGACCTCGCCGATCTCGTGGGCGTACCGCTCGGAGGGGTGGAACTCGAACTCCTGGAAGAACGGGTACTCCTGCGCCGTCCCCGCCAGGTAGCCGCCCTCCACACCGGTGGACCCGAGCCCGAACCCCAGCTGGGCCAGACCCTCCAGCACGCGCTCCTGTACGGGCAGCGGATGGACGTGCAGCCGGTCCAGGTCGCCCTTGTCGGAGGCGCCGTCGACCACGACCTCGGTGCGCAGGCCCACCAGGACGCCCGGCAGGGGCCCGCCCCCGGCCTCGGTGAGCGGTGTCTGCCACGGGATGCCGAAGGCGAAGGGGACGGACAGGGTCTCCCCGGCGGCCAACCGGACCCCCGAGGCCACCGGGACCCGGGCGAACTCCACGCCCTCGTGCTCGTCGCCGTCCTGGGCGCTGACGACCAGGGCCAGGACGATCTCCGCGATCTCGGCGTCCCCGTCCCCGCCGCTCAGCTCGACGCGCCCCTCCAGGGCGGAGCCGGGACGGGTGTGGGGGTTCTCGACGACGGTGTCGATGCTGAGCCCGCCGATGCCGAAGGCCGCGAGCAGACGTTTGAAGACCATGGATTTCCTTCCGGGAGGGCCGCGTGCGTGGGATCGCCCGCGGGCGCGGGCGCCGAACGGCTCGTCACGTCCTGCGAACGCGGGGCCTCCCGGCCCGGTTCCGCCGGGGGAGCGGCGCTTCCGGGGACCGCCGCTTCGGGGACGTCCCAAATGGGAACGGGGCGGCGGCCGGGGCGCGCGGACCACGCGCGACCTGGGCGCCACCCCGTTCCCGTGCGGTGGGAAGACGGTGGAGGAGCCGGACCGGAAACCGCGGCGCCCGGAGCCCTCCCGGACGGCCGTGCCGGCAGGAGGGCGGACGCGCCCCCGCGGCCCCGGGGGTTCCGGGCGCGGACCTGATCCCGCCGGAGCGGTCGGCCGCCGGCCGGGCGTGCCGGGCCGACGCCTACGCCCCGATCCGCTCACGCGCGCCGGCCGACCGGAGCAGGGCCTCCGTGCTCGCCTCCGGACGGAGGTCGAGCCGGCGCAGCAGCTGCGCGTTCAGGGCGACCACGACCGTCGACAGCGACATCAGCACGGCGCCCACGGCCATCGGCAGCACGAATCCGACGGGGGCGAGCACACCCGCGGCCAGCGGCACCGACACCAGGTTGTACCCGGCGGCCCACCACAGGTTCTGCCGCATCTTCCGGTACCCCGCCCGCGACAGCTCGATCACCGACAGGACCGAACGCGGGTCGTCACTGGCCAGGATCACCCCGGCCGAGGCGATCGCGACGTCGGTCCCCGCGCCGATCGCCAGCCCGACGTCGGCCCGGGCGAGCGCCGGGGCGTCGTTGACGCCGTCCCCGACCATGACGACCTTGCGCCCCTCGTGCTGGAGCTCGGCGACCTTGGCCCCCTTGTCCTCGGGCCTGACACCGGCGAAGACCTGGTCGATGCCCAGTTCGGCGGCGACGGAGTTCGCGACCGCCTCGGCGTCCCCGGTGATCATGACGACCCTGACGCCGAGCGAGTGCAGGGCCTGCACCGCCTGCCGGGACTCCTCCCGGACCTCGTCGGCCAGGGCGAGCGCGCCGACGACCTCCCCGTCGGACAGCACGTGCAGGATGATCGCGCCCCGGTCCTTCCAGGTGTGCGCGACCGCCATCTCCTCGGCGCCGTGCGCCTCCAGCATGCCGGGACCGCCCACGTCGACCCTTCGGCCCCGGACGGTGCCGGAGACGCCCACGGCGGTGGAGGCGCGGAAGTCGGTGGCCCGGGGCACGTCGACGCCCCTGCGGCGCGCGGCGGCCACGACGGCCCTGGCGAGGGGGTGTTCGCTGTCGGCCTCCACGGCGGCGGCCAGGGCCAGGAGCTCGTCCTCGCCGAGCCCGGCGCCGGGGGCGATGTCGGTGACGGTGGGCTCGCCCTTGGTCAGGGTGCCGGTCTTGTCGAAGAGGACGGTGTCGGCGGTGCGCATGCTCTCCAGCGCCATGCGGTCCTTGACCAGGACGCCGCCCCTGGCGGCCCGCTCCGTGGCGATGGAGACCACCAGCGGGATGGCCAGGCCGAGGGCGTGGGGGCAGGCGATGACCAGCACGGTGATGGTGCGGACCAGGGCGTCGTCGGGCGACCCCAGGACCGACCAGGCGATGAGGGTGAGGACCGCCGCTCCCAGCGCGAACCAGAACAGCCAGGCCGCGGCTCTGTCCGCGAGGCGCTGCGCGCGCGACGAGGAGCTCTGGGCGTCGGATACCAGGCGCTGGATGCCGGCGAGCGCGGTGTCCTCGCCCACGGCGGTGACCCGCACCCGCAGCGCCGTGTCCGTGGCGACGGTTCCGGCGACGACGTGGTCCCCGGGTCCCCGGCTCACGGGGCGGGACTCGCCGGTGATCATCGACTCGTCGACGTCCGCGGTGCCCTCCGTGACCAGGCCGTCCGCGGGGACCCGTCCGCCGGGGCGGACGACGACCGTGTCACCGAGGACCAGGTCGGCGGGGGCGACGGTGACCACCTCGTCGCCGACGACCTTCTCCGCCTCGTCGGGCAGCAGCGCGGCCAGGGACTCCAGCGCGGACGAGGTCTGCGCCAGCGAGCGCATCTCGATCCAGTGGCCGAGGAGCATGATCACGACGAGCAGGGCCAGCTCCCACCAGAAGTCCAGCTCGTGGGAGAGGACGCCCAGGCTCGCCCCCCAGGAGGAGAAGAAGGCCACGGTGATGGCCAGGGCGATCAGCAGCATCATGCCCGGCCGGAGAGCCCTGATCTCGTCGACCGCGCCCGTCAGGAAGGGGCGGCCGCCCCAGAGGTACATGACGGTGCCGAGCACGGGTGAGACCCATCCGGCGCCGGGGAACTCCGGAACCGGGTAGCCCGCGATGGAGGCGAACATCGTGCTCAGGCCGACCGTGGGAACGGCCAGGACCAGCATGATCCAGAACAGCCGCCGGAACTGGCCCACGTGGTCGCCGTGGCCCGCGTGCCCGGAGTGCCCTCCGTGTTCCGAGTGGTCTGAGGGTCCTGCGTGTCCACTGTGGTCGGAGTGGTCGGACCCGGGGTGCCCGCCCTGTCCGTGCCCCGCGGGGGCGGCGTCGGCCGGGTGGTCGGAGTGGTCCGTGCGGGGTGTGCGGTCGTCGGGGGCGGCGTGCCCCGGGTGTTCCGAGGGGCCTGTGCGGTCGTGGTGCGGGTCGTGTTCTCGCGGTGTCTCGTCCATGGCGCCCACGGTATACCCCTAGGGGGTATGTGACAAGGAAAATGATCCCGTGTTCCACCGTGTCGTTCCGGCCCGTGCCGTCCCGGAGGGGCCCGGGCCGGGCGGTCGACCGGACCCCACGGCCTCCGCCCGTACGTCCATCCGGGCCGGGGCCCGCGCCCCGCCGGGGCCGCCGTCCCGGCTCGCGGAACCCGGAGGGCCGGGCGCGTAACCCGCGGCGCCCGCCCGGCCCCGGGGCGGGGGAGCGGCGGCCCCGCCGCACCGGCGGCGCGCCTGGTCAGCGCGCCGGGCCGTCCGCACCGCCGGAGGGTCTCGGCCGCCGCTTGCGGAGCCGGCCGCACATGCCGAAGTGCCGCGGCCCGGGAAGCGGTTCGGTGCGCACCACGGCCGCCTCCGCCATGGCACCGGGGTCGCCCCGCTCCAGCGAGGCCAGCTGCCGCCGGGTCAGCTCCGCCTCACGCTCCACCCCCTCGCGCCAGATCTCCCGCCACGCCTCCACCCGGGGGCGGACGATCTCCGCCGCGAGCCGGTGGAACTCCCGGAGGGCCTCCCCACCGTCCTCCCCGGGCGCGGCGACGAGTTCCAGGTACCCCTCCACGGCGAGGTCGCGCCGGGCCCGGGCCAGCGCCGCCCGCTCCTCCTCCGGGGCGTCCTGGGAGAGGCGGGCGGCGGCCTCGTAGGCCGCGCGGTCGGCCAGCACCGCGCGCGGGAAGGTGAAGACGGCGTCACCCGCCTCCGGGAGGCCCGCGTTCTGCATGACCGTGGTGATCTCCAGTCCGCCGTGGTTGACCAGGCGGTGCACCGTGCCCGGACCGAACCACAGGACCGTCCCGGGGGCCAGGGCGTCGGCGGCGCTCCCCTCCGGGGTGACGGTGTGGACCTCCCCGCGGCCGGCGACCACGACGTACGCCTCGGACGAGGCGGTGTGCACGTGGGGCGTGCCGCCGTGGAGCCCGTCCGCGGCCTCCCAGTCGTAGACCCGGAGGTTGCTGACGGCCGCCCCTCCGGGGAACCCCGGGACGGCGCTCACGGCGCGAACTCCGCCGCGAGGGCCCCGACCTCGTCGGAGGCGCACATCCGGTCGACGAACACCAGCCGGTGGCGCAGGTCCAGGACGCGGCCCGGTTCGAGGACGACCGTCTCGTCGAAGGACGGCGAGGGGCTGAACACGGGGAACGGCTCGGAGCGCACGAACCACCGGATGGGCGCCGCGCCGCTCGACGTCCCCGCGAAGCAGAGGACGGTAGCCCCGCCGTCGATCTCGTCGTGCTGTCCGGTCAGGGCGATCCAGTCGGACCGGGTGCCCATGACGTCGCCCCCGGTGATCCCCGTCGCGCTCACCACGTCGCACCCCGTCCACGACCGGGGACCGCGCCAGAACAGCCCGGTGTAGCCTGCGGCGTCGCGGCCGTGCGTGGTGGGGCTGCCCAGTTCGAGGGCGCTGCCGCGCACGTTGGTCAGCGAGGTCGCGAAGTCCAGGGCCCAGATCCCCCGGGCGGGGTCCGCGGCGTGGAAGCGGTGCGTGCGCCTCTCCCCGATCCACCGCTCTCCGGTCGAGGTCGTCCAGGCGAGGCTCTCGGTGAACGCGGCCTCGCCGTCGCCCTCGACCACGGCCTCGAAGCGCTCGTGGCGGATCGTCCCGACGTTGTCGAGCCGCTGGTAGCCGCTGCCGCGCACGAAGGTCGGCCCGCCCCAGAAGTTCTGCCCGGAGACGTGGGACCAGGTCATCTGCAGGCCCTTGTGCCAGCGGTGGTCCCACGGCCGCACGGCCGTCAGGGGGGCGCCGCCGAGGGTGCGGAGCGGGTGGAGGAAGGGTTTGGGGGCCTCGACCGCCGGGGCGTCGGGCCGCAGGACGTAGCGGGCGATCTCGGTTCCCGCCGCCGTGACGGTGAGCGCGTCGGGGTCTCTGGACAGGGTGATCGTGTCGGGCACTGGTCCTCGCCTCGGGTCAGGTGAGGGCTGCCGCGGCCCTGGCCGCGTCGCCCCCGTGCATGGAGTGGTAGAAGCTGTCGTCCGGGGTCAGGTCCTGGCGCCGCACCGTCCCGCCGAGGAAGGCCGACCGGTACATGCCCGCGACGAGTTCGAGGGCCCGGCGCCCGTCGTGGCCGCCGGCGCGGGGCCGTTCGCCGCGCTCCATCGCGTCGAGGAGCGCCGCGAGCTGGATCCGGTGGGAACTCGGCACGTCCTCCTGCGGCTGCCAGGACGCGCCCGACCCGGCCCGCGCGGCGTGCGGCGCGGGGGTCCAGCGCCAGTGGGTGTTGTCGTAGCCGTAGAGGTGTTCCAGCTCGACCGTGGCGTCCTCGAAGTCGAAGCGCAGGTAGCTGGTCTCCCGAGGCGAGAGCAGGCTGTTGACCACGGAGAGCGTGGCGCCGGACTCCAGCCGCACGATCGCCGACGACACGTCCTCCGTCCGGGTGGACCGCGCGAGGGTGGACATCGAGGCCGTCACCTCGGACCAGTCGCCGAGCAGCGAGAGCGCGAGGTCCATCTGGTGGATGCCGTGGCCCATGCTCGGGCCCCCGCCCTCGGTCTCCCACCGGCCGCGCCAGGGGACCTCGAAGTAGGCCGGGTCCCGGTACCAGAGTGTGTGGCACACCCCGACGAGGGGGCGGCCGAGGGTGCCCTCGGCGATGTGGCGGCGCAGGCGCTCGGCGCCGGATCCGAAGCGGTGCTGGAACACGTAGCTGGCGAAGGGGCCGGTCCCGCCCCCCTCGTGGGCGACGACCTCGTCGTACTCCGCGAGGGAGAGGGCGGGCGGCTTCTCGCACCACACCCAGGCCCCGGCGTCCAGGGCGGCGACGGCCGCGCCCTTGTGCGCGGAGGGCGGTGTGCAGACGATCACGAGGTCGGGGGACTCCGCCGCGAGCATGGCGTCGACGTCCGTGTACCTGCCGGGGACGCCGTGCTCGTCCGCCGCCGCCTCCACGCGTGCTCCGTCGAGGTCGGCCAGGGCGGTCACGTCCACCCGGTCGCCCATGGCGGCGAGGGCGGGGAGGTGCCTGCCGGTGGCTATCGCGCCGCTGCCGACGACGGCCACGCGGATCGGGGGTCTGGAACCGGTCACGGGTGCTCCTGGGGGGTCGGAGAAATAGTGAACGTTCACTTTTTGTGGCCCGGCCTAAGGTATGAGCGTTGGCGCCGCGCGTCAAGACCCTCTCCGCCCGCGAAAGAAGGCCAGATGTCCACGTCCGGGACGCCGCGTCGGCCCACCATCATGGAGGTCGCCCGCCTTGCGGGGGTCTCCCACCAGACCGTCTCCCGGTACCTGCGCTCCGAGGGCGGGCTCAAGGAGTCGACGCGGGAGCGCGTGGGCGCCGCGGTCAGGGAGCTCGGCTACCGGCCCAACCTCATCGCGCGGTCGATGCGCACCCGGCGGACCGGGCGCCTCGCGGTCCTGCTGCCCGGCCTGGGCTCCTTCAGCCCCGACCGCATGCTCGTCGGGGCCATCGCCGCCGCACGCGCGGCGGGGTTCGCCGTCGAGGTGCAGAGCGTGGACGGCGGTTCCGGCGCGCGCGCCGAACGGGTGCTCGAACTCGCCGACTCCGGGCAGGTGGAGGGCATCCTGTCCCTGGCCCCGGTCGTCCACGAGGGCGACCGGATGCCGGCCGGGGAAGTCCCCGTGGTCGTCTGCGCCGGGTACGACGACCAGATGCGCGGTATCGGCGAACTCGCGGACGGGTCGGTCGTCGCCGACCTCGTCGCGGGCCTGGCCGCGGTGGGGCACCGGCGGTTCCTGCACGTGTCGGGCTCGTTGCGGTTCGCCTCGGCCCGGGGGCGCAAGGAGACCTTCCTCCGGACGGTCGAGCGCCTCGGCCTGGAGTCCCACGGCGTGGTCGACGGCGACTGGTCGGCCGAATCCGGCCGCGACGCCGTGCGCTCCCTCGCCGAGGACAGCGGGGTCACCGCGGTGATCGCGGCCAACGACGTGGTCGCCGCGGGGGTGGTCCGCGGAGCCCTCGAACGCGGCTGGGGCGTGCCGGACGACCTCAGCGTGACGGGGTGGGACAACAACCCGGTGGGCGCCTACCTCTCCCCGGCGCTCACGACGGTCGACGTCGACCGGGAGCGGCTGGGCCGCGACGCCATGGAGCGCCTGGTCGCCTCGGTCCGGGGGGCCGAGCCCGCGCTGTCGGACGGGCCGCTCAACAGGATCGTCTGGCGCGAGTCCACCGGTCCGGTGCCGCCGCGGTCCCGGTAGGGCCGCGGCTGGCGGCGCCGCGCCGCGGACCGCTCAGCGGAAGGCGGCGGCGTTCTCCGAGGCCCACCGCTCGAACGGGGCCGCCGGGGAGCCGGTGACCAGCTCCACCGTGTCGTGGATCCTGAGCAGCTCGTCGTTGGTGTCGCCCCCCATCAGGTCGAGCACCGCGGACGCGGTCTCGTCCCCCATGGACGGGGCCATCGCGCGGTGGGCCTCCTCGCGACCGGTCTCGACGAGGGCCAGCTCCCGGCCCAGGGCGGCGGCGACGGCCGCCAGCTGCTGCCGGGCCGTGACGCGCGCGGGGCCGGTCAGCGGGTACGTCCTGCCCCGGTGTTCCGGCCCGGTGAGCGCATGGAGGGCGACCGCCGCGATGTCCCCGGGGTGGACGGCGGGCAGCCCCGTGTCCGCGTACGGGACGCGGACCTCCCCGTGTTCGCGGATCGCCTCCGCCCACCAGAGGGCGTTGGACGCGAACTGCGTCGGCCGCAGGATCGTCCAGTCCATCCCCGACGCCCGCAGGGACTCCTCCGCTGCGAGGTTCCGGCCCGCGGCGGGCAGGTGCGGATGGGTCCGGACGGTGATGGAGGACACGAGGACCACGTGCTCCACGCCTGCCCGGCGGGCGGCCCCGACGACCTCGGCGTCGTCCCCCAGCCCGGCCGGGAGGAACAGGGACCGCACGCCCTCCAGGACCGGCCCGAGGGAGTCCGCGTCGGCGAGGTCCCCCTCGACCGCCTCCACGCCCCCGGGGAGGCCCGCGTTCGCGGCGTCACGTGTGAGGCCGCGCAGCCGGCCCGCGCCGCGTTCGGCCAGCTCCCTCAGGAGGACCCGTCCGATGTTCCCGGTGGCTCCGGTCACGAGGATCATGTGTGCGCTCTTCTCTTCCGCCGGGGTGTCCCGGGAGATGCTAGAACCTCGACCTTGGTTGAGATCAAGGGCGACCCCGGGCCCGCCGGAGCCCCGCGGGCGCGGGTGGAGCGGCCCGGGCCCGGGGCCGCCCGCCGGTACGCGAGGGGTGTCATGGGATGATCCGCTCACACCTGGGATTTCTGTGTCTCTTGGGATTATTGGGACTCTTGGTGTGCATGGAATGAAAGCGGTTGTCTGAAGGGGGCTTCATGGGGGTCGGGCGGTCACCGGGACAGGCATGGCTGTGGCCGCTCCTGGCAAGCGTGGTGCTGACCCACACCGCCCTCAACCTCGCCCGGCCGCTCATCTCCTACCGGACCATCGCCATCGGCGGGGACGCGGTGGCGGTCGGCCTGGTCACGGCCGCGTACGCCCTGCTCCCCCTGCTCATCGCGGTCCCCCTGGGCCGGGCCACGGACCGCTCCCGGCGCACCGCCTGGATCGTCGGGCTGGGGGCGCTCATCCTGGCCGTCGGCTGCGTGTTCCTGGCGGTCACGACGGGCCTGGTCTCCCTCGCGGTCGCCAGCACGGTGGTCGGCGTGGGCCACCTGCTGTGCATGGTCGCGGGCCAGGGGCTCATCGCGCGGTTCTCCCCGCCGGAGAACCTGGACCGCGACTTCGGCTGGTTCACGGCCGCCGCGTCGCTGGGCCAGCTCGTCGGCCCGCTGATCTCCGGCGCGGTCCTCGCCGACGCCTCCGGTCCGGCCCTGCTCTCCGCCACGTCGACGGCGCTCGTGATCGCCTGCGCCACCGCCGTCCTGGGCTTCCTGCCGATCCTCTTCCTGCTGCGCCTGCGCTCCCCGGCCCCCTCCGGGGGCGTCGCCCCCGGGCCCGTCCCGACCCTGTCCCTCCTGCGCAGGCCCGGTATGCCGTCCGCGCTCCTGGCCAGCCTGGCCCTGCTCTCGGCGGTGGACATCCTCACCGCGTACCTCCCGCTGATCGCCGAGAGCCGGGGCATCCCGCCCGTGCTCGTGGGGGTTCTGCTGAGCCTGCGGGCGGGAAGCTCCCTGCTCTCGCGGCTGATGCTCTCCCGGCTGCTCACGCGCTGGTCGCGCAAGCAGCTGATCGTGGCGAGCACCGCCGTGGCGGCGCTCGCCCTGGCGCTGGTCGCGGTGCCGAACGGCGGGCCGGTCGCCCTGGGGGCCGTGCTCGTCGCGGGCGGGTTCCTGCTGGGACTGGGGCAGCCCCTGACCATGGCGGAGGTCGCCACCGCGGCGCCGAAGCAGGCGAAGGGCGCGGCCCTGGCCCTGCGCATCTGGGGGAACCGGCTCGGCCAGGTGGCCATCCCCGCCGCCGCCGCGGCGATGGCGGGGACCGCCGGAGCGCCCGGGGCGCTGCTGTTCTCGGCCGCGGTCCTGTTGGCGGCGGCGGTCACGGCCGCCTGAGCGGGGCCCGCGGCGGAAAGCGCGTCCCCGACCGGGTCGCCCCGCGCGGCACCGCCCCCACGCCTGCCGGGGACGACGAGCGGGCGGCGGACGGAGTGCCGCCGCACGTGCGGGCCGCCTCCGCCCGTGTGCGCGAGGGCGCCCTCGCGCACCCGCGGGCACTCCCGGCGGTCCGGACAGCGGTCGGCATGTGTCGTCCCGGTCCGCCGCCTGTCTATCCTTGTGGCCATGACCTCCCAGCCTTCGGAACCCTCTCCGCGCCCCGCCCCCACAGGAGGGCTCCGCGCCTCCCACGACGACCGGGAAGCGGTGGTGGAGCAGCTGCGCGACGCGGCGGCCGAGGGCCGCATCGACCTCGACGAGCTGGACTCGCGCCTGGAGCAGGCGCTGAGCTCCAAGACCCACGCGGAGCTGGCTGTCCTGACCGCCGACCTGCCGAGGCCGGAGTCCGCCGTGGACCTGCCGCCGCTGGAGCTCAACGGCGGCATGCACGGCGCGTCCCGGGGCCCGGGACGCTGGGAGGTCCCCGGGCACGTGATCGCCCACGGAGGCATGGGCGGCGTGAAGATCGACTTCTCCCGGGCCGAGTGCCGCCTCCCGGAGGTCGTGGTGGAGGCGTACGGTGAGGCGGCCGGTGTCACGATCGTCGTCCCCGACGGCTGGGCCGCGGAGACCGGCGGGATGAACCCCGGGCTCGGCGGCCTGAAGGACAAGACCACCCCCGACCGGCTTCCGGGAACCCCCTTGATCCGCCTCACCGGTTCCGGCGGCATGGCGGGGGTGGTCATCCGCCACCCCAACCGCTGGGAACGGCGCAAGCTGCAGGGCTGACCGGGATCCGGGAAGAGCCCGGGGCCCACGCCGGTCTCCTGGCGCGGGTCCCGGGCCCGCCGGCGGCCGTCACGCCCTCGCGCCCGCGTGCCGCCGCCCGGCCTCCAGGATCCGCAGGTACCCCTCGACCTCCCAGGCGGCCCGGCCCACGAAGAGGCCTCCCACCCCGGGCACGCCGAGCAGGCCGGCGGCGTTGTCCGGGGAGACGGAGCCGCCGTACAGGATCCCGCCCACCCGGCCGTCCCACTCGGCGGCCAGCGCCTCGTGCACCGGGGCCACCTCCTCCGGGCGCGGCTCACGGCCGTGCTCCCCGATGGCCCACACCGGTTCGTAGGCGATCAGGGCCCGCTCCAGGCCGTCGGCCAGGTCGGCGAAGGCCGCCTCCGCCTGGCGGAGCACGTGCCCGACCGATCCTCCGCGCTCGAACACCTCCGCGCTCTCCCCGCAGCACACCAGCGGTGTCAGTCCGTGGCGCAGGACCGCACCGACCTTGAGGCGTACCGTCCCGTCCGTCTCGGCGAAGTGCGCCCGCCTCTCGGAGTGGCCGATCTCGACGATCCGCGCGCCCGCGTCGGCCGCCTGGGGGACGGAGAGCTCGCCCGTCCAGGCGCCCCCGTCCGCCCAGTGGGCGTTCTGGACGCCCGTGCGGACGGGGGACCCGTCGAGGACCGCCGACACCTCGGCCAGGGCGGTCGCCGGGGGGATGACGAACGCCCGCACCCCGGGCACGCCGTCGCCGAGTGCCGAGCGCAGGCGCGTCGCGTAGGCGACCGACTCGGCCCGCGTCTTGTTCATCTTGAAGCTGGTGCCGATCCAGAGGGGGTGCGTCACGGGCCCTCCGCCCCGGGCTCGTAGGAGCACAGGGCGCGCACCTTCTCCGCGGAGGGGGAGGACGCGTCGAAGGTGTAGGTCAGCCACTCGCGCACCAGCCTGCGGGCGAGCTCCCGGCCCACGACCCTCTGCCCCAGGCAGAGCACCTGGGCGTCGTTGGAGAGCACGGACCGCTCCACGGAGAACGAGTCGTGGGCGGTCACGGCCCGCACCCCCGGCACCTTGTTGGCGGCGATGGCCACGCCGAGGCCGGTCCCGCACACCAGGACGGCGCGGTCGACCCGGCCGTCGGCGACGAGCCGGGCCGCCTCGACCGCCACGTGCGGGTAGTCGGTGTCCTGGCCGGGGCCCACCCCGACGTCGATCACCTCCGTGACCGCCGCGGTGGCGGCGAGGTCGTTCCTGAAGGCCTCCTTGTAGTCGAAACCGGCGATGTCGGAACCGACGGCGACGCGCATCAGTGGTTCTCCTGTCCGAGGTGGGGTGTGAGTGCGGTGAGGACGAGTGCGAGGGAGACCGCGCCCGGGTCCGGGGTGCCGAGGCTGTTGTCGCCGTGGGCGCGCGCCCGGCCCAGGCGGGCGGGGATCGAGGCGGTCGCCTCCGCCGCCAGCCGCGCCGCCTCGGCCGCCGCGGCCCACGCCCGGGCCAGGCCGGGGCCGCCGGCCTCCGACTCCAGCCGGTCCGCGAAGGGGACGGCCGCGTCGACGAGCGTCTTGTCGCCGGGCCGGGCCCCGCCGAGCCGCACCACGGAGTCGACCGCGGCCCGCGCGCCCGCCGCGACCCGTGCCCGGTCGGCCCCGCCGCTGTCGCCCAGCGCCGAGCCGAACGCGGTCAGCGCCGCCCCCCAGAGCGCTCCGGACGTGCCGCCCGCCCGCTCCGACCAGGCCGCCCCGGCCCGGGCCAGGACCGTGCGGGCGCCCGCGCCGAGTCCGACGGCGTGCTCCGCCGCGGACAGGGCCGCCTCGGAGCCGCGCCGCATGCCGATCCCGTGGTCGCCGTCGCCGGCCACGGCGTCCAGCTCGCCGAGCCTGCGCTCGTGGGCGGCGACGGTGTCGCGCACGGTCCCCAGTGCCGAGGCGATCCGCGCCCCGAGTTCCCGCGAGGGCCCGTCGCCCGGGACCACCGGGGGAGTGCTGCGGGACTCGGTCGGGTCGTCGGTCCGGGGCGGGCGCGGCGGCAGGTGGCCGCGGCGGAAGGCCGGGGTCACGGCCGGAGCCGCCCACAGCCGCTCCAGCTCGGGGTCGAGGAACATGAGGGTGAGGGACAGCCCCGCCATGCCCAGGCTGGTGACCTGCTCGTCCACCACCGGGGCGATGACGGAGAGGCCCTCGGAGGAGAGGCGGTCGGCCACCCGGCGGTGGACGACGTACAGCTCCTCGTACTTGGTGGCGCCGAGCCCGTTGAGCACCAGCGCCACCCGGTCGGACCCGTCGACGGCTCCGGCGGCGGCGCCGCGCT
This sequence comes from Nocardiopsis sp. NPDC055824, assembly GCF_053616335.1. NCBI lineage: Bacteria > Bacillati > Actinomycetota > Actinomycetes > Streptosporangiales > Nocardiopsidaceae > Nocardiopsis > Nocardiopsis sp. NPDC055824. Next base: position 2,767 of record NZ_JBSHDN010000116.1, on the reverse strand, counting down.
CGGCCAGGATTCCGTCCACCAGGAGGTCGGCGACCTCGTCGGCGGTCGGCAGGGGGCGCTGCTCGATGCCGGGTTCGCCGTGGATGCCGAGTCCCACGCCCATCCGGCCGCCGTCGACGGTGAACAGGGGGCGCTCCGCCCCCGGGAGGGTGCAGCCGCCGAAGGCCACGCCCAGGGACCGGGTGGCGGCGTTGGCCCTCAGCCCCAGCCGGTGCACCTCGTCCAGGGTGTGTCCCGCCTCGGCCGCCGCGCCCAGGACCTTCAGGACCGGCAGGTCGCCGGCCACGCCCCGCCGCCGCGCGGTGTCGTGCGCGGGCCCCGACGCCACGTCGTCCGTGACGGCGAGCACCCGGACGTCCACGCCCTCGGCGCGCAGCTGCTCGGCGGCCTGGCCGAAGTGGAGCACGTCGCCCGCGTAGTTCCCGAAGCCGAGGACCACGCCGCCGCCGTTGTGCGCCGCGCGCGCCACCGAGCAGATCTGGGAGGCCGAGGGCGAGGAGAAGACGTTGCCGCACGCGGCGCCGTGGGCGAAGCCCGGCCCGACCCATCCCGCGAACGCGGGGTAGTGTCCGGTGCCGCCCCCGAGGACGGTGGCGACCTGGCCCTCGGGGGTCGCGGACGCGCGCACGACGCCCCCGTGCACGGCCCGGACCTCGTCCGGGTGGGCCGCGGCGAACCCCGCGAGGGACTCGTCGGCGAAGTCGGCGGGGTCGTTGACGAGGAGGGTCACGGCCGTCCCTCCCCGCGGGAGGCGTCGGCCGGGGGGAGCTTGGCGGCCAGGAGCCGCCGCAGGTAGTCCCTGTTGCGCGCGGACACGCCGAGTCCGTCACCGCCGTAGTGCTCGGTGCAGATCGGGCCCTCGAACCCCGCCCGCAGCACCAGTTCGACCGCGCGCCTGTAGTCGATGACCCCGCCCTCCAGGGGGGCGGGCACCGTGAAGTAGGCGCCGGTGGCCGGGTCGAAGTCGCGGTGGTAGTTCTTGACGTGCCAGTAGTCGACGTACGGGAGCACCGGGCGCAGCAGCTCCTCCCAGGGCCGGACCGGCCGGTGCAGACGGACCAGGTTGCCGAGGTCGGGGTTGAGCCCGACGTCGGGCAGCCCGATGTCGCGGACCAGGCGCACCGCGCTCTCGGGGGTGCCGAGGTAGGTGTCCTCGTACATCTCCAGGGACAGGCGCAGCCCGTGGTGCGCCGCGCGCTCGCCCACGGCGCGCAGGCGTTCGACGGCCAGGGCCCAGGTGCGCTCGTCGCCCTCCGGGTCGGCGGCTCCGGGTTCGTGCCAGAACCACAGGGCGTCGCGCTGGGCCGGGGTCAGCGGCCGGTGCAGTCCCGCGCAGACGACGGTGGCGCCCAGGTCGGCCGCGGCGTCGACGGTGCGGAGCAGGTAGGCGAGGTTGTCCTCGGCGACGGCCGGATCGGGGTCGATCACGCTGCGCCTGGTCACCGAGACCGCCGAGATGCCGAGTTCGAGGCTCTTGAGGGTGTGCGCCAGCTCCTCCCGCCGGGAGGCGGAGAGGTCTCCGGGGCGCAGCCAGCTGTCGGTGAGGTCCACGTGGTCGAACCCCTCGGCGGCGACCTCGCCGAGCACGGCGGCCCAGGTCGAGGCCGGGGCGTCCTGGACGGATCCGCCCTCGGGGGAGGAGCCGGGGAACTGGAGGAGCGCGGCGCCGATCGGCCAGTCCTCTGCGGTGTGGGGCATGCTCGTCTCCGGGGGGGGGGGGGGGGGCGGGCCGGGCGGCGGTGCGGACCGGGGCGGG